>NZ_JAGUUD010000044.1:0-60799 GCF_020177535.1 Paraburkholderia sp. XV
CAAAGAAAAGTAGGTGCCGCCCCGCACAGGGGCGACGCGTGAAGCGAGCTAACGTCACGCGGATGCCAGCGCAAACCTTAAAACACCGAACAGCAACGCTTGAAGCGGGCAAAACAAAATCGCGGAACGCAGCGCAAACTCAAGCCAACCAAACCTGCCGCGGCCACGAAGCGATAACCCCAACCCACGGATGCCCGCGCAAACAAAACACCCACACCGAAACCCAAAAAACAAAAAGCCGCCCAAAGGCGGCCCTCCCGTGCGGACGCACGCAAAAAACCTTTACTGCACTTTAGCCTTGGACCGAAGGTCCTCCTCAAACGCCTGCAGTTTCTCCTGCTGCATCTGCTGCGCAATTTGAGCCTTCACCTGCTCGAACGGCGGCGGCGGCGTCTGCCGCACATCATCGACGCGAATGATATGCCAGCCAAACTGCGTATGCACCGGCGCATCCGTCATCTGTCCTTTCTGCAGCTTCTCCGCAGCAGCGGCAAACTCAGGCACATAAGCCTTAGGATCCGACCAGTCCAGGTCACCACCATTCTTGCCCGATCCCGGGTCCTTCGAGAACTGCTTCGCAAGATCTTCGAAGCTCGCGCCAGCCTTGATCTTCGCGATCAGATCCTTCGCCTGCTGCTCGTTGTCGACGAGGATGTGATGCAGGTGATACTCCTTGCCGCCAATCTGCTTGACCAGTTCGTCGTACTTCGCCTTCACTTCGGCATCCGTCGGCTGGTTCTGCTTCACGAAGTTTTCGATCAACGCACGCAACACCACCGTCTGCTGCGCAACCGCCACCTGCGCCTTGACGTCGGGCTTCGACGGAATGCCTTCGCGGATCGCTTCCTGCATCAGGATCTCCCGGTTCACCAGTTCTTCACGAACGGCCTGTTGCAGCTTCGGCGAATCCTGTTGACCCTGCTGCACGAGTTGCGCGACCAGCGCATCGGCGCGCGACTTCGGAATCGGCGTGCCGTTCACCACGGCGATGTTCTGTGCAAATGCAGGAGCGGCCGCACATGCAGCCAGCAAGACCCAGTAGCGGGTGTTTTTCAAGGTCATCGGAAGTTTCCTAACGGGACAGCAAATTGAATTCTTCTGGCGTATAAGCCGTGATGGCGAGAGCGTGAATGCCGCGCTGCATGGCATCGGCCAGCGCATCATACACCATGCGGTGCCGCGCCACGCGAGCCTTGCCGGCAAAGGCGGCAGCCACGATCGTCACCGCATAGTGACCGCCCGCCGACGCGCCCGCATGACCCGCATGCAGCGCACTGTCGTCGCGCACGGTGATCGAGTCGACAGGCGCGAGCGCCGATGTAATGCGCGCTTCGATCAGCGCGATGCGCTCGGCAGGACTGGCCTGCAGGAAAACGTCGTCGCTCATGTCACTCTTCCTTCATATACTTCGACAGCCACAAACTCTGCCCGACGATAAACACGACGAGGCACCCCGTCGCGCCGAACAGCTTGAAGTTGACCCACGCATCGGTCGAAAAATTGAACGCGACGAACAGATTCAGAATGCCGAGCAGCACGAAAAAGATCGCCCACACGTAGTTCAACTGGCCCCAGATGCGATGCGGCAACTGGATCTGCTTGCCCATCATCGCTTCGATCAGATTCTTGTTGAACGCCAGCGCGGACACCACCAGCGCCACCGAAAATGCCCAGTACAGCACGGTCGGCTTCCATTTGATGAAGGTGTCGTTGTGCAGCACGAGCGTCGCGCCGCCGAACACGGTGACGACGCCGAGGCTCACCCACAGCATCGGGTCGACCTTGCGGTGCCGGAACGCGACCCACGCAATCTGCACCAGCGTGGCGGCGATCGCGACAGCCGTCGCCGTGAAAATGCCCCACACCTTGTACGCGACGAAGAACAGGATGATCGGGAACAGATCGAACAGGAATTTCATTGTCGGGTTGGGAATCCGGAGAGTGTTGGGCGCATCGTGCGCGCCGTCTGCGATGGTTCGGATGAGATCGGCGCAATGGCGGCGAGAGCCAGTCGGAACCGTCCGAAAAGCGCTGGCCACGCCGACATGACGATCAGACCGCACGCGACGCTATCTGGGCTCGAATTGTAGCGCAGCCGGCTTGGTGCGGTCGTGGAAGCCCGTCGGCGCGGACACGCGCGCAGGGCCGCCGGCTCACGACGAACAGCTCACTTCCAGCGACGACGCCCAGTCGGGCGGCAGTCCCGCATAGGCTTCATGGTCGGGTTGCTCGTCGAACGGACGGCGCAGCACGGTGGCGAGGCGCTCGACCTCGGAGAAATCCTTTTCTTTCGCCTTGCGGATCGCGGCCTCGGCCAGGTGATTGCGCAGCACGTATTTCGGATTCACGCGGTTCATCGCTTCGGCGCGCGCGGCGTCGTCGCGGGTTTCGTGCGACAGCCGCGCGCGATAGCCGGTCGCCCAGGCGTCGAACGCGGCGCGATCGAGAAACAGGTCGCGCACGCTCGTATCGCCGCTCGCGTCGTGCTTCGACAGTTTCGACAGATTGCGGAACGTCAGCGTAAAGTCCGCGCGATTCGCGTGCATGATCTCGAACAGCTGGTTCGCGAGCGCGTCGTCGCCTTCGCGTTGCGTTTCGAGGCCCAGTTTGGCGCGCATGCGCGCTTCGAGCGCGGGCGCAAAGCGCGGCTTGAAGCCTTCGAGCACGCGCTGCGCATCCTGCACCGCGCGCTCGCTGCGCTGCGCATCGTCGTAACGTTCGCCGAACAGGGGCAGCAAACCTTGCGCGAGACAGAACAGGTTCCAGTACGCGATCTGCGGCTGCATCCGGTACGCGTAACGCCCTTGCGAGTCCGAGTGATTGCAGATGTGGTTCGCGTCGAAGCCATCCATGAAGCCGAATGGACCGTAGTCGATCGTCAGGCCGAGAATCGACATGTTGTCCGTGTTCATCACGCCGTGACAAAAACCGACCGCCTGCCATTGCGCGATCAGATCGGCCGTCGACAGCACGGCTTCGTTCAGCAAGGCGAGGTAGGGGTCATCGGCGCCGCGGCATGCCGGGTAAAAGCGGTCGATCACATGATCGGCCAGCGCGCGCAGCGCATCGACACGATCGTTCGCGTAGAAATGCTCGAAGTGCCCGAAGCGCACGAAGCTTGGCGACACGCGCGTGACGACGGCGGCCGTTTCCATTTCTTCGCGGCGCACGGGCTGATCGGAGCCCGTCACGCAGAGCGCGCGCGTGGTCGGAATGCCGAGGTGATGCATCGCCTCCGAGCACAGATATTCGCGGATCGACGAGCGCAGCACCGCGCGTCCGTCGCCCATGCGCGAATAAGGTGTGCGCCCGGCGCCTTTCAGCTGAAGCTCGAAGCGTTTGCCGCCGTGCTCGACTTCGCCGAGCGTCAGCGCGCGTCCGTCACCCAGTTGGCCCGCCCACACGCCGAACTGATGTCCTGAATAGACCGACGCATACGGCAACGAGGCCGCCGGCCAGTCACGCGTGGTATTGCCCGAAAAAAACTCGGCGAAACCCGGCGCGCTCGCCAGCGACGCATCGAAGCCGAGCATCGCCGCGACATCGGGCGCGAAGCCGACGACATGCGGCGCCGGCAACGGCGCCGCTGGCAGACGTGTCAGAAAGACGTTCCCGAGCGCGGCGAAGCTGCCTTCGCGCTGGTTGTCGATGGCGCCTGCGGCCGTCGACATGGAACCCGATAACCCTGCATTGCATGGGGAAAACGACATATTGAGCGCCTCTTTATTAACCGATATTGTAATTCCGCGCCTGCCGCGCTGCAGCGCGCGCATCCGAAGCGCATGGCAAAGCGTGATCGATGTCGAATAACAACGCGAGACAACACAACATCACACCTCTGGGAGACACCCGCGTATGACGACGCCGCTCTATGGACAGATGATGGACGTGCCGCTGACGGTTTCCTCGTTGCTGGCCCATGCGTCACGCCACTTCGGCACGACGGAGATCGTATCGAAGCGCATCGAAGGCGACGTGCATCGCTACACGTACCGCGATTGCGAGCGGCGCGCGAAGCAGCTCGCGCAGGCGCTGATGGCGCTCGGCGTCGAAGCGGGCGACCGGATCGGCACGCTCGCCTGGAACGGCTACCGGCATCTGGAAACCTACTACGGCACGACGGGCTTCGGTGCCGTGTGCCACACGATCAATCCGCGCCTCTTTCCCGATCAGATCGCCTATATCGTCAATCACGCCGACGACCGCTACGTGCTGTTCGACATCACGTTCGCCGCGCTCGTCGATGTGCTTGCGCCGCAGTGTCCAAACGTGCGCGGCTGGATCGCGATGACGGACGAAGCGCACATGCCGCGCATGTCGACGGCCGCGTCGAGCTATGAAGCGCTACTCGCGCAGCACGACGGCGCATTCGACTGGCCGGAACTCGACGAACGTTGCGCATCCAACCTTTGCTACACATCGGGGACGACGGGTAATCCGAAGGGCGCGCTGTACTCGCATCGCTCGACCGTGCTGCATGCGTTCGGCGCGTCGCTGCCCGATGCGATGGGCCTGTCCGCACGAGATTCCGTGCTGCCCGTCGTGCCGATGTTCCATGTGAACGCATGGGGCATTCCGCACGCCGCGCCGCTGACGGGTGCGAAGCTGGTGTTTCCGGGCAAGGATCTCGACGGCAAGTCGCTGTATGAGCTGATGGAGGCGGAGCGCGTCACGTATTCGGCGGGCGTGCCGACCGTGTGGCTCGGCTTGCTGAACCACTTGCGCGAAGCCGGCGTGAAGTTTTCGACGCTACAGCGTACGGTGATCGGCGGTTCCGCATGTCCGCCTGCGATGCTCAAGATGTTCCAGGAAGTCTATGGCGTCGAGGTGATTCACGCGTGGGGCATGACGGAGATGTCGCCGCTCGGCACGCTCGCGAAGCTCACATGGGAGCAGTCGCAGCGCTCGCCCGACGAGCAGCGCAAGCTGCGCGAAAAGCAGGGCCACGTGATGTACGGCGTCGACATGAAGATCGTCGGCGACGACGGGCGCGACCTGCCGTGGGACGGCGTCGCGTTCGGCGATCTGCACGTGCGGGGGCCGTGGGTGATTGACCGGTACTTCCGCAGCGATGCGTCGCCGCTCGTCGACGGCTGGTTTCCGACGGGCGACGTGGCGACGATCGACAAGGACAGCTTCCTGAACATCACCGACCGCAGCAAGGACGTGATCAAGTCGGGCGGCGAGTGGATCAGTTCGATCGACGTCGAGAACGTCGCGATTGCGCATCCCGCCGTCGCGGAAGCGGCGTGCATCGCGTGCTCGCATCCTAAGTGGACAGAGCGGCCGCTGCTGGTCGTCGTGAAACGTCCGGACGCCGACCTGACGCGCGACGACATGCTGGCGTTCTACGAAGGCAAAGTCGCGAAATGGTGGATTCCCGACGACGTCGTATTCGTCGACGAACTGCCGCATACGGCAACGGGCAAACTGCAAAAACTCAAGTTGCGCGAGCGCTTCCGCGACCACGTGCTGCCGTCGGCGCTCGACATCGAGAACTGCCCGTTCGACGAGAAAGAAGGGCACGCCCTACGGCACGTGAAAACCGATCTGTCGTAGACCTCGGGTTTACGCCATCGCCGCACGCATCATTTGAATTTGAACGATCGTGCTTTTTTGTGTATTCTGCCTGCTATCGCAAACGAACGGCGAAACAGCGGACAATGGTTCGGGTGTTCCCATCCGGACTGCGCCTGTCAGGCGCGTCCGCATCGCATGGAGGCAGGCAGATGGCAGTGGACTACACGACACACGACGGCGTCGCCGTCATCACGCTGAATAATCCCCCCGTCAACGGCCTCGGCCTGTCGACGCGCACGGGCATCATCGAAGGCGTCGAGCGCGCGCAGGCCGATCCCGCCATCAAGGCGATCGTGCTGACGGGCGCGGGCAAGGCCTTCTCGGGCGGCGCCGACATCACCGAATTCAACACGCCGAAAGCGCTCCAGGAACCGACGCTAATGACAGTCATCAAGGCTGTCGAAGGCAGCGCGAAGCCCGTCGTCGCGGCGATCCACAGCGTCGCGATGGGCGGCGGACTGGAACTCGCGCTCGGCGCGCACTATCGCGTGGCGGCGCCCGGCGCGCAGATCGCGCTGCCCGAAGTGAAGCTCGGCATCCTGCCCGGCGCGGGCGGCACGCAGCGTCTGCCGCGCGCGCTCGGACTGGAAGCCGCGCTCAACATGATCGTGTCGGGCACGCCCGTGATGTCCGAGAAGCTCGCGGGCACGCCGATTTTCGATGCGCTGATCGAAGGCGATCTGATGGAAGGCGCGCTGGCGTTCGCGCGCAAGGTCGGCGCGCAAAGCGGTCCGCATCCGAAGATTCGCGAGCGCAAGATCGAGCATCCGAACGCCGCGGGCTTCATCCAGTTAGCGCGCAACAGCGTCGCGGCCGTCGCGAAGCAGTATCCGGCGCCGCACAAGTGCATCGACGCCGTCGAAGCGGGCGTGCTCAAGGGCTTCGAGCAAGGCATGAAGGTGGAGCGCGAGTGCTTCCTCGCGCTCGTACAGACGCCCGAAAGCCGTGCGCTGCGCCATGCCTTCTTCGGCGAGCGCGCGGCGAGCAAGATTCCCGATGTGCCGTCCGACACGCCCGTACGCGACATCAAGAAGGTGGCGGTGATCGGCGCGGGCACGATGGGCGGCGGCATCGCGATGAACTTCATCAACGCGGGCTTGCCCGTCATGCTGCTCGAAACGAAGCAGGACGCGCTCGATCGTGGTCTGGCTACGATCCGCAAGAACTACGAGGCGACCGTCAAGAAAGGCAAGCTGACGTTAGACGCGCTCGAGCAGCGCATCGCGCTGATCACGCCGACGCTCTCGTACGACGACCTCAAGGACGCCGATCTCATCATCGAAGCCGTGTTTGAAGAACTCGGCGTGAAGGAGCAGGTATTCAAGCGCCTCGACGAAGTCGCGAAGCCGGGTGCGATCCTCGCGTCGAACACGTCGACGCTCGACCTGAACAGGATCGCCGCTTTCACGAAGCGCCCGCAAGATGTGGTCGGCATGCACTTCTTCAGTCCGGCCAACGTGATGAAGCTGCTCGAAGTGGTGCGCGGCAAGGACACGGCGAAAGACGTGCTCGCCACCGTGATGAAGCTCGCGAAAAAGATCAAGAAGACGGCCGTGGTGTCGGGCGTCTGCGATGGCTTCATCGGCAACCGGATGATCGAGCAGTACATCCGCCAGGCGCTCTTCATGCTCGAAGAAGGCGCGCTGCCCGCGCAGGTCGACAAGGCCATCGAAAAATTCGGCTTCGCGATGGGCCCGTTCCGCATGAGCGATCTCGCGGGTAACGATATCGGCTGGGCAATCCGCAAGCGGCGTTATCAGGAGCACCCGGACATGCATTACTCGAAGATCGCCGATCGCCTGTGCGAGACGGGGCGCTTCGGGCAAAAAACGGGCGGCGGCTGGTACGACTACAAGGCGGGCGACCGCAATGCGTATCCGTCGAAGCAGATCGACGAGATGATCGTCGCGTATTCGAAGGAACTCGGCGTCGAACGGCGCAAGCTCTCCGACGACGAGATCGTCGAGCGTCTGGTGTTCGCGCTCGTCAACGAGGGCGCGAAGATTCTCGACGAGGGCATCGCGTCGAAGCCGTCGGATATCGACATGGTCTATCTGACGGGCTACGGCTTTCCGCTCTGGCGCGGCGGCCCGATGCTGTATGCGGATACCCTCGGCCTCTACAACGTCGAGCGCGCGATCCGCCGTTATGCGGCCCAACCGAACGGCGACGCCTGGCAGATTGCTGCGGGCATCGTCGAGCGGGCGGCGCAGGGGCGCGGCTTCAATAGCTGAACGCGCACGCACCGCCGTCGCGAGACAACAGGAACAGTGATGAAAGATGCCCGTGACGTTCTGCTCGTCGTCGATGTGCAGAACGACTTCATGCCGGCCGGCGCGCTCGCCGTCGCGCGCGGCGACGAAATCGTGCCGCTCGTGAACCAGATCGCGCGGCGCTTCAGCCACGTTGTACTGACGCAGGACTGGCATCCGCCGTCGCATGTTTCGTTTGCCGCGAATCACGCAGGCCGCCAGCCGTTCGAGAGGATGACCCTGCCGTACGGCGAGCAGGTGCTGTGGCCGACGCACTGTGTGCAGAACACGCCAGGCGCCATGCTGCACGCGGCGCTCGATATTCCGCATGCGCGCGCCGTGATTCGCAAGGGGCATCACGCGGGTGTCGACAGCTATTCGGCGTTTCTCGAAGCCGATCGCACGACGCCGACGGGACTTGCCGGCTATCTGCGCGATACGGGCGTGACGCGCGTGTGGTGCTGCGGGCTCGCGACCGACTATTGCGTCGCGTGGTCGGCGCTCGACGCGCGCGCGGCGGGCTTCGAGGTCGTCGTCATCGAAGACGCGACCCGCGCAATCGATCTGAACGGTTCGCTCGACAAGGCTTGGCGCGAGATGCGCGCCGCCGGCGTCGAACGCGTGCAATCGGCGGACTTGCTTGTCTGAGCCGGCGCCACGCAAGGCGAACCACACACACTCTTTGAAAATTTGCAGGAGACATGCATGACTGACGCCGTAATCGTATCGACTGCCCGGACGGGTCTCGCCAAATCGTGGCGCGGCGCGTTCAACATGACGCACGGCGCGACGCTCGGCGGCCACGTGACGCAGGCTGCCGTCGAACGCGCGAAGATCGACCCGGCGCGCGTCGAGGACGTGATCATGGGCTGCGCGAATCCCGAAGGCGCGACGGGCTCGAATATCGCGCGACAGATCGCGCTGCGCGGCGGGCTGCCCGTGACCGTGCCGGGCATGACGGTGAACCGTTTCTGCTCGTCGGGCCTGCAGACGATTGCACTTGCCGCGCAACGCGTGATGGTCGGCGAGGGCGATGTGTTCGTCGCGGGCGGTGTCGAGTCGATCTCGTGTGTGCAGAACGAAATGAACATGCACATGCTGCGCGAAGGCTGGTTGACGGAACACAAGCCGGAAATCTACTGGCCGATGCTGCAAACGGCCGAGACCGTCGCGAAACGCTATTCGATTTCGAAGGAGCGTCAGGACGAATACGGCGTACAGTCGCAGCAGCGCGCGGCGGCGGCGCAGGAAGCGGGGCGCTTCAACGACGAAATCGTGCCGATGACGGTGCTCGCCGGAATCGCGGATAAAGCAAGCGGGCGCCTCTTCACGAAGGAAGTGACGATCGCGGCCGACGAAGGCATCCGCGCCGACACGACGCTCGAAGGCGTGTCGAAGATCCGCACGGCGCTGCCGGGCGGCGTGATCACGGCGGGCAACGCGAGCCAGTTTTCGGATGGCGCGTCGGCGTGCGTCGTGATGAACGCGAAGGTCGCGGAGCGCGAAGGCCTGCAGCCGCTCGGAATTTTTCGCGGCTTTGCGGTGGCGGGCTGCGAGCCCGACGAAATGGGCATCGGCCCGGTGTTCGCCGTGCCGAAGCTGTTGAAACAGGCAGGTCTCAAGGTCGACGATATCGATCTGTGGGAACTGAACGAGGCCTTCGCCGTGCAGGTGCTGTATTGCCGCGACAAGCTCGGGATTCCGAACGAACGCCTGAACGTCAACGGCGGGGCGATTGCGGTGGGTCATCCGTATGGCGTGTCGGGTGCGCGTCTGACGGGCCATGCGCTGATCGAAGGCAAACGGCGCGGCGCGAAATTCGTCGTGGTGACGATGTGCATCGGCGGCGGGCAGGGCGCGGCGGGCTTGTTCGAAGTCGTCTGAGCGCGCTTTCGCGTAGCGACTCTGCGCGGATATGTCAGCCCGCGTGCGAAAGCGCGCGGGCTTTCTGCTTTCTTTACTTGCTACATTCTGGCTTTGCCTTACCAGGCTTTGCCGTGCGTCACCGCTGCTTCGTTTTGTGCAAAGCTTCCGCGCGATGGACAGCACGTTTGCCGCTTTTTTCGCTTTCGACTTCGTAGTGCACGTCGTCCTTCGATGCGGCCACCGTATGACCATCCAGTTCCGAGTGCGTGGTGATCGCGCGGACGATCTTGCCCCTTGTCATGCCCTGTGGCGTGTTCCAGTCGACGCGATCGCCCGGTTTCAGATCATGCTTCATGCCGTTCTCCCGACAGGTTGAATGATGGCGAATACTGCATCCGTTGTTCCCGTTTCCGCCTCATTTCCGTGACAGCGCGTGAATGACGAATGCCTGTCAGGCACACAATTCGCTGCTTCGTCCACCCACACATCCGCCAGACGATAAGGAGAACAATCATGCGAATGCGGGTTGCTTGCGTTGCTGTGATGGGGGCAACGGCGTTGTCGATCGCATCGGGAGCGGCGTCGGCGCAATCGCAGGCCTACACCAATCAGCCTGTCTACCTGTACGCGGGACCGGCGCAGGATTACCCGGTCGTCGCGCAATTGCCTTCCGGACAACCCGTGGCCGTCTATGGCTGCGTGAGCGGCTACACGTGGTGCGACGTGGCGATCGCGCAGGCGCGCGGGTGGGTTTACGGCGGTTACCTGACCTATCCGTATCAGGGCAGCGATGTCCCCATCATGGACTACGGGACGGTGATCGGCCTGCCGCTGATTACCTTTTCGATCGGCTCTTACTGGGACCATTACTATCGCGGGCGCCCGTGGTACGGCGACCGTGGACGCTGGGCAAACCATCCGCCGCCGCCGCACCGTCCGCCACCGCCGCCGCCCGGTGGGAACCGGCCGCCGTCCGCGTCGCCCGCGCCGCCGCCTCCGCCCGGGCCATCCGCCGCCGGGCATGGACATCGGCCCGGCCCGCCGCAGCAGGGCGAGCGTCCGCCGCAAGGGCAGCCACCGCAACAAGGCGGCCGTCCGCCGGTCCAGGGCGGCAATCCTTCGGGACCGCCGCCTGCTCACGGCGGGGAGCATCCACCCGGGCCGCCGCCCGCGCAAGGCGGCGGACATCCGTCCGGGGGGCCTCCCGGCGGCGGAGGCAACGCCCGGCCGCCAGCGCCTTCGGGGCACGGCAACGAAGGCCCGAATCACTGATTGCGATGCCGTCCGCAGCCGTTCGCTGCACTACAGGCCGCTGAGGTTGCCCGTCGGCAGCGATAGCGTGCCCTGGTCGATGAAGCGCGTGCCGCCCGTGACGCCGCCAGCGAGCCGGCCCCGCAGCACATACGGAAGTTGCCCCGACTGCGCGCTGTCGGCGAAGGCGAATGCCTGGCGGACGACAGTGAAGGCGGGCACCGTCAAGGGCACGCCGATCACGGTTTCGCCGAAGCGCGGCACAGTGCCGCTCTGATCGCTGACGCCGCTCGCGAATGGCTTGCCGTTCAGATCGAGTTCGACGGAAACGCCGTTGAAGTCGACGGGCGCTTCGTTCGGATTCTGTACACGCAGCTTCAGAATGAAGCGCATCTCCATTCCCTGGCCCTCGAGCGGCTCGATCCCTGCGACGTTCACACGCAGCGGATTGCTGCCGAACATGCCCGCGCAGCCGCCAAGCGCCAGCAGCGCAGCGAACAACATCAGCACACGGGCGAAGCGCGCAGCGCGGTCGGCGATCATGGTCGTGCTCCTCTCGAAAGGGACGCGCGAATAGGCGCGCGTCGTATGCACTATAGCGGCGCAGGGCGCTGAAGCGGGCGCAATCGCGCGCCGGTGCGGCACGCTTTGCCCGCCGCCACGGCGATGAGACAATCGCGGCGCCCTCGGCGCGCAGCCGGTTCGCGCCGAACCAGGACGGTCCCCGCGCGTGCGTGCGCGCCGTTTCGTTGTACCGTTCGGCTCGTCCCGGGGCAAGACAGACGCACGACAAACCGTATGAAACCGAAAATCGAAACAATCGTTCTTGGCGCCGATCTCGCCGGCACGTTCATCTTCGCGATCGAGGGCGCGGTGGCAGCGATGCACAGCGGCCTCGACCTGCTCGGCGTGATGGTGATCGCGTTCGTCGCGGCGCTCGGCGGGGGCGTGACGCGCGACCTGCTGATCGGCGCAACGCCGCCCAACGCCATCCGCGACTGGCGCTATCCCGCGTTGACGTTCGCAGCGGGCCTGCTCACGTTCCTCTTCCACGCCAACGCGCAAGGCTTCCCCGAGTTCTGGCTGATGGTGCTCGATGCGGCGGGCCTGTCGCTGTTCGCTGTGGCGGGCGTCGAAAAGGCGATGCTGTACCGCATCCGCCCGTTCGTCGCGGCGCTGATGGGCACGGTGACGGGTGTTGGCGGCGGCGTCATCAAGGATGTGCTGCTCGCGCGCATTCCGTCCGTGCTCGTCACCGATATCTACGCGACGGCGGCATTCGTCGGCGCAATCGTGGTGCTGAGCGCGCGCCGCTTCGGCCTGTCGCCGGCGCTGGCGGGCGTGGCGGGCGGCGTCGCGTGCTTCGTGCTGCGCGTGGCCGCGGCGACGCATGGATGGCATCTGCCGCGCGCGCAGCCCTGAACGCGGCGCACAAGCGCACCCGCGAGCAACCCGCGCGGGACGCCAGGCTACTTCAATCCGCCGACGATCTTTTCCATCTCCGTTTCGCTGAACGCGCGCATCGTCGCCGTGCGCACGTTGCCTTGCGCGGCGAGCGCGAGGCCGAGACGGGTCGTGGTCTCGTCGTCGGGCGACTCGAACGAGATCACGAGGTCGTACGCGCCGAGCGTCCAGTTCACCGTGCCGACCGTCACGCCCATCGCCTTGCTGGCTTCGCGAAACGCGCGTGCCCGGTTGACGGTATCTTTCGCGGTGCGCACACCCTGATCGGTCCAGTTGACCAGCATGAGGTAAGTGGCCATGTTGTCCTCGTGAAGTGAATGCAGATGATCCGCGCACGATGCGGCGGCGCCCGGCGAGAAAGGCGAGCGTGCCCACGGCGCGGGCCGTTTTCCATGCGTGCATAAGGCGGCAAAGAGGAAGGAAGACAAGGCGGCCGGGGGGCGGCGAGCCCGCGCGCTGGAGAAGGAATGGCCGCAGGTTGAAGGCGCCCGGTTTCGCGTTGCGCGTGAGCGCTGCCTGCGCACGGCCGGGCTGATTGCCTGAAAAGTATAGGCGACACAACGCGCCGTGACGCGGCCGATCGCACGGGTAGTGTGTGCGTTTTTCCTATGCCATGCAGCTTGATTCATCGCCTCGCGCAGTGCAGGTATCATCTGGCGAAGCGTGTTTCATCCGTGTCCAGCATGGGTTCCGTGCGGGCCGCGGCGCCATGTCAACAGCAAAGGTGAACGTCTTGATTCGTCATATCGTGATGTGGAAGTTGCAAGCGGGGGAAGGCCGGACGCGCGAGCAAAACGCGTTGGTGCTGAAAGAAAAACTGGAAGCCTGTCGCGATGCCGTGCCGGGCATCGTGCACCTCGAAGTCGGTATCGCGACACCCGGCCTCGACTCGACGTATGACGTCGTGCTCGTCTCCGATTTCACCAACAAGGCGGCGCTGGACGGGTATCAGGTGCACCCCGTGCATCAGGACGTGAAGGCATTTCTCGCGCCGATCCGCGAGGCGCGTCAGGCCGTCGACTACGAACTCTGAACGCATATGACCGACTCTTCCAGCAACACGCTGGTGATCGAAAGCCCGTTTATCGATCACCTCGGCGTGCAACTCGTTTCGGCCGGCGACGGCGCCAGTGAAGTCGTGCTGCCGCTGCGTCCCGAGCATCTGAACACGTGGGCCGTGTCGCACGGCGGCATCACGATGACACTTTGCGACGTCGCGCTCGCCATGGCCGCGCGCAGCCTCGCGGCCGACGGCGTCGGCGTCGTCACGGTCGAAATGAAGGTGAACTTCATGCAGCCCGGCAGCGGCGAGTTGCGCGCGACGGGCCGCGTGCTGCATCGCTCCACCACGATGGCCTATTGCGAAGGCGAGATCCGCGACAGCGAAGGCCATTTCGTCGCGAAGGCGCTCGGCACGTTCAAGTACATGCGGCGACTCGCCGTTGGCCGCGAAGTGCGGCAGCAGCGGCTGCGCAGCGATCCGTCGGCGAAGCCGGGGCCGAGCGACGGCTGAACGCCGCGCCGCGCCTTCGCCCCGTACTTCATACCCGACATTCTCCGGAGACAAACTCATCATGAGCCAGCTCAATCGCCAGATTCTGCTCGTGTCGCGTCCGCAGGGCGCGGCATCCGCTGACAACTTCAAGCTCGTCGAAACGCCGCTCGCGCCGCTCGCCGATGGCGAGGTCCGCGTGCGCAATCACTATCTGTCGCTCGATCCATACATGCGCGGCCGCATGAGCGACGCGAAGTCCTACGCGGCGCCGCAGCCGCTGAACGAGGTGATGATCGGCGGCACGACGGGCGAAGTGGTCGAGTCGAAGAACGCGGCTTTCAAGCCCGGCGACAAGGTGGTCGGCATGTTCGGCTGGCAGGAATTCGGTACGTCGGACGGCAAGAACCTGCGCAAGATCGACGACACCCATGTGCCGCTCTCCGCGTATCTCGGCCCCGTCGGCATGCCGGGCGTGACGGCGTGGTACGGCCTGAACCGGATCATCGCGCCGAAGGCGGGCGAGACGGTGGTCGTCAGCGCGGCGAGCGGAGCGGTCGGCAGCGTCGTCGGACAACTGGCGAAGCAGGCGGGCGTGCGCGCCGTCGGCATCGCGGGTGGTCCAGACAAGTGCCGCTATGTGGTCGAGACGCTGGGGTTCGACGCATGCGTCGACTACAAGGCGGGCAATCTTTATCAGGACCTCAAGGCGGCGACGCCGGACGGCGTGGACGGTTGCTTCGAGAATGTCGGCGGCGAAGTGCTCGACGCGACGCTCGCGCGGATGAACGCGCATGGCCGCATTGCGTTGTGCGGCTTCATCGCGGGTTACGACGGTGCGCCTTTGCCGCTCAGGCATCCGGCTTTGCTTCTCACACAGCGTCTGCTGGTTCAGGGCTTCATCGTCAGCGAGCATCTGGACGAGTGGCCCGCCGCGCTGAAGGAACTCGGCACGCTCGTCGCCCAGAAGAAGCTGCAGTATCGCGAGACCGTCGCGCAAGGCCTGGAAAACGCACCCGAAGCGTTTCTCGGCATGCTCAAGGGGCGCAACTTCGGCAAGCAGCTCGTCAAGCTGATCTGAGACGGCGCAAACGGGAACGCGCCACGCGCATTTGCTCATCGAGGGAAACGGCATGTTCGAGTTCGACGGCAAAGTCGCCGTGATTACAGGCGCGGCGAGCGGCTTCGGCCGCGCGTTCGCGGAAAAGGGCGCGTCGCTCGGCATGAAGCTCGTGCTGGCGGATATCGACGCGAACGCGCTCGCACAAACTGTCGATGCGCTGCGCGCATCGGGCGCCCAAGCCATCGGCGTGCAAACTGATGTGTCCGACGGCGCACAGGTTCAGTCGCTCGCGGATGCCGCGCTCGCAGCCTTCGGCAAGGTGCATCTGCTGTTCAACAATGCCGGCGTCGGCTCCGGCGGCTTTCTGTGGGAAAGCTCGGCGAACGATTGGGCATGGGTGTTCGGCGTCAACGTGATGGGCGTCGCCCACGGCGTGCGTATCTTCACGCCCATCATGCTGAAGCAGAAGGAGCCGGCGCATATCGTCAATACGGCATCGGTTGCGGGGCTGTTGTCGCCGCCGTCGATGGGCATCTACAACGCGTCGAAGCACGCAGTCGTGTCGCTGACGGAGACGCTGTATCACGATCTGCAAAACGCGGGCGGCGAGGTCGGTTGCTCGCTGCTGTGTCCCGCGTTCGTGCCGACGGGCATCGCGGATGCCGAGCGTGCGCGTCCCGAGTCGCTGCGCAACAGCGCCGAGCCCACGCGCTCGCAGCTCGCCGCCGACAAGCAACTGCAGCGCGCGGTGCGATCCGGCAAGCTGGGCGCGGCGGACGTCGCGGCGCTGACGTTCGACGCGATCGCCGGGCGGCGCTTCTACATCCTCACGCATCCCGCCATTCTCGCGACGGTGCGGCTGCGGCACGAGGACATCGAGCAGCAGCGCAATCCGACTGATCCGCTGTCGCTCAAACCCGAGGTCAAGGAAGCGCGCTAGCGCGCCCGGTCGAGCGTTTCAACGCGTGTTCGTGGCATCATGGCGCGCTCATTCAACCGTGCGGCGCGTGCGCGCCGTCGTCCAACCATGCCGTTGAATCCGAAGATCGAGCAGGTGCTCGACATGATCGCGCGGGCAAAGCGCCCCGCTTATCACGATCTGACGCCGCAAGCGGCGCGCGCGTCGTACGAGAAGAGCGCGCCGATACTCGAAGTGCCCGCGGCGCCGATGTTTTCCGTCGACGACATCGACGTGCCGATGCGCGACGGCGCGTCCATTCGCGTGCGTCTCTATCATCCCGCCGAGCCGCAATGGGCCAATCCCGTGCCCGCGCTCGTCTACTATCACGGCGGCGGCTTCACGGTCGGCAGCGTAAACACGCACGACGCGCTCTGCCGGATGTTCGCGCGCGACGCGCAATGCGCGGTGATGTCGGTCGACTACCGGCTCGCGCCGGAGCACAAATTTCCCACCGCTGTCGACGACGCGTTCGACGCCCTCGAGTGGCTGCACGACAACGCTGCGCTCTACGGCATCGACGCGAGCCGGATGGCAGTCGGCGGCGACAGCGCGGGCGGCACGCTTGCCACCGTATGCGCCGTGCTCGCCCGCGACGCAGGCATTCCGCTCGTGCTGCAACTGCTGATCTATCCGGGGACGACGGGTCATCAACAGACCGACTCGCACGCACGCCTCGCGGATGGTTATCTGCTGTCCGGCGACACGATCCAATGGTTTTTCGAGCAATACCTGCGCGATGCCGACGACCGCCACGACTGGCGTTTCGCGCCGCTCGACGGCACGCGCGGCGCGCCTGCATTGCACGGCGTGGCGCCCGCATGGATCGCAACGGCCGAATACGATCCGTTGAGCGATGAAGGCGACGCCTATGCGCACAAGCTGCGCGAGTCGGGCAATGCCGTCGCGTTCACGTGTTACGCGGGCATGATTCACGAGTTCTTCAAGATGGGCGGCTACGTGCCCGACGTCGCCATCGCGCATGCGGACGCGGCGGCCGCATTGCGCGCCGCGTTCGACATCGACTGAAAATGAGCGGCTGTTTCGCCTTCAGGCGATATCGAACGTGAAACTGCGCTCGTAATCCCCGGGGCGCACGACGCGATGCGAGCCGTTGTCGTCGCTGCGTTCCAGCGCCGCGACGCTCAGCCGTCCGTTCTGCGCCAACACCTGCACGGCCGTCGTGCCGCGCGTGCCGTAATCGGGCGTATCGATAAAGGCCGCCGACAACGCGCGTTCGCGTTCGAGCGAAATGCCCGTCGCGGGCAATTCGTCGTCGCGGGCGACGTGCGGGTCGCGCATCAGACCGATCAGCGTCGCGAGCGGCGGACGGGCTTCGCCGGCGAGCGCCTGGGCAAGCTCGGCGCGCTTGCGCACGAGTTTCGGCCAGGGCGTGTCGAGCACCGCGTTCGAAATGCCATGTGTGCCCGGTGCGAGCAACATTGGCGCGGCGGGCGAGCGGTTGCAGTACCAGGCGAGTTCGCGCCGCGTCCAATCGCCGACGAGCAGATTGAAGCCGTTGTACATGTCGCCGTCCCGTGCGACGCGCAACAGATAGTCGAGCGGTGCGCCGCTTTCGATACCGTGATCGCCCGACAGCCAGTTGCTCACCAGCGTGCCGCGCGTCGGCGCATCGGCGCGCATTTCGCTGGGCGCGCGATAGTTGGTGAGCGCAGCAAAGCGTCCGTCGCGCGTCATGCCGAGCCACGTGCCGCCGCCGATCAGGTCTCGACCCGCCAGCAGATTCGGCGCGTCGGCCCACCAATGCATCGGTTCGGCCGTGCGCTTGAGGAATTCGTCGCGATTTGCCGCGAGCGTGAACAGCGGACCGTCAGACGCTTCGGGGCGCCAGTCGAACACGATCAGACACATCGGCAGAAGTCTTGGTAACGAGAAGGCGTGAATACGGCGGGAACACGCCGCGCCTAATATCCGGCAAGGAAGGCGCGGCGCCGTGCGGATGTTGCTGGGCGCGTCAGACTTCCGTCGGCAGCGCGTAAGGCAGGGGCAGGAAGGTCAGCGCGGGGCCATCCGCGGCACCCAGATGGACGCTGCCGTTTTCGAGCGCGGCCAGCTTGATTTCGACGAGTGCATCGACGCCGCCGTCCGGCGCGGCCGCCGTGTTGACGAGCATGCCGCACGGCTGGCCCGGATCGTCCGAATGAAACAGTTCCGCGCCCGGCACGACGCTTTCCGTTTCACCCGCTACATTCGCGAGCGACATGCGCCGCTTGATCGTGCCGCGATACTGGCTGCGCGCCACCACTTCCTGGCCGGGATAGCAGCCTTTACGGAAATTGACGCCGCCGAGCACGTCGAAGTTGATCATCTGCGGCACGAACTGTTCGGCCACGCGCTGCGTGATACGCGGCTCGCCCGCGCGGATGTCGAGCCAGTCCCACACGGCGGGGGACACGCGCCGCAGTTTGGCCTCCAGCGCAGGCAGGCGGGCTTCGACTTCGGCTTTCGGTCCAACCCACACGTACCGCAGGCGGCCCGCCGCATCGGGCACGCGCACCAGCGACCCGGCTGGCCCGTCCACCTTGACGTGCACGCCGTCGGGAATCGCGTCGAACACGCCCGAGAGCGCGCCTCGCACGTCACCGGCAAGGCCGATGGCGAGTGTAGTCTCCGAAGCGTCGCCCAGCTTCGCCTTGGCGCGCAGCACGAACATCGACAGACGCTTTTGCACGGCGGCCTGCACGTCCTTCGACACCAGCATGCGGATCGACTCGCCGCTGCACCATACCAGGAACGACGCCAGCAAGCGGCCTTTCGGCGAGCAGTAGCCGGCGAGGCGCGCCGTCGCGGCATCGAGATGCTGGGTGTCCGCCGTGAGCTGCGAGTGCAGGAAGGCAGCGGCGTCGTCGCCCGTCGCGTCGATCACGCCGAACTGCGGCAGCGGCATGAACGCGCCGCCCGACAGGACGGCGTCGAACTCGTCGCGCGCGGGGCGCGCAAACGCAGGAAGCGAAACGGCAACGTGAGCAGGAGCGGGGGCAGCAGTGCCGGGAGCAGAAGCAAGCGGTGCGTTCATGGATTCGGGGAACAGTCAATTCTGACTTTGGCGGAGGCAAGCAAGTATTATATTGGCTTCACCCGAACCACGTTTCCATGTCCCTCCTGAAGAAATGCCTCATCGCCTGCGTCGTGCTCGCGATGCTGCTCGCCGCCGCGACGTACGGCGCATACCACTGGGCCACCACGCCCGTCCCGCTCGCCGCCCCGCAACTCGATGTCACGATCAAACCGCACAGCAGCTTGCGCAGCGTCACGGCGCAACTCAACCGTGGCGGCGTCCCCGTCGAGCCCGAACTGTTCGTGATGATGACGCGCGTGCTCGGGCTGCAGTCGGCGCTCAAGTCGGGCAACTACGAATTCAAGCAGGGCATCACGCCGTACGACGTGCTGCAGAAGATCGCGCGCGGCGACGTCAACGAGTACGTGGCGACGATCATCGAAGGCTGGACCTTCCGGCACATGCGCGCCGAACTGGATGCGAATCCGGCGCTCAAACACGATACGGCGGGCATGTCCGACGCGGATCTCCTGAAGGCGATCGGCGCGCCCGAAACGCCCACGGGCACGGGCGAAGGGCTGTTCTTCCCGGATACCTACCTGTTCGACAAGGACACCAGCGACCTCGACGTCTACCGCCGCGCATACCGGCTGATGAAGCTGCGCATCGACGAAGCGTGGGCGGCGCGCGCGCCGGGCCTGCCGTACAAGACGCCGTACGATGCGCTGATCATGGCGTCGATCGTCGAGAAGGAAACGGGCAAGGCATCCGACCGCCCGATGGTCGCGGGGGTGTTCGCGAACCGTCTGCGCGTCGGCATGCCGCTGCAGACCGATCCGACCGTGATCTACGGAATGGGCGAGAGCTACACGGGCCATTTGCGCAAGAAGGACCTGCAGACGGACACTCCTTACAATACCTATACGCGGATGGGCCTGCCGCCTTCGCCCATCGCGCTGCCGGGCGTTGCGTCGCTGCAGGCCGCGCTCAATCCGGCGCAGACCAGCGCGCTGTATTTCGTGTCGCGCGGCGACGGCAGCAGCATCTTTTCTGACACGCTCGGCGATCACAACAAGGCCGTCGACAAATACATTCGAGGTCAATGATGGCTCGGGGAAAATTCATCACGTTCGAGGGCATCGACGGCGCGGGCAAGACCACGCATCTCAGCTGGTTCCGTGACCGGCTGGAGCAGAAGCTCGCGCCCGTCGGCCGTTCCGTTGTCATGACGCGCGAGCCGGGCGGCACGAAGCTCGGCGAGTCGCTGCGCGACATCCTGCTGCATCAGGCTATGGACCTCGAAACCGAGGCGCTGCTGATGTTCGCCGCGCGCCGCGAGCATCTCGCGCAGGTGATCGAGCCGGCGCTCGCGCGCGGCGACTGGGTGCTGTCCGACCGTTTCACCGACGCGACCTTTGCTTATCAGGGCGGTGGGCGCGGCCTGCCGCGCGACAAGCTCGAAGCGCTCGAGCGCTGGGTGCAGGGCGGCTTCCAGCCGGATATGACCTTGCTGTTCGACGTGCCGCCTGAAACAGCCAGCGAGCGCCGCAGCGCGGCGCGTGCGCCGGACCGGTTCGAGAGTGAATCGGACGCGTTTTTCACCCGCACCCGCACCGAGTATCTGCGCCGTGCCGAAGAAGCGCCTTACCGGTTCGATATCATCGACTCGACGCGCAGCATTGCTGAAATTCAGAAGCATCTTGAAGATTTGATCGTATCTCTTTGAATTTACGCCGATATGAGCTCATTGAATATCAGTGAGCAATGCTCGGCCGATACATCAAAAACACTCTTCAACCTATTGAACTAAAAGACAAAAGATGATTTATCCGTGGCAAACCGACGACTGGAACCGCCTGCAGCAACTGCGCGCCCACTGGCCGCATGCGCTGCTGCTTCACGGGCAGGCCGGCATCGGCAAGCTGCGCTTTGCCCAGCATCTGGCGCAGGGGCTGCTGTGCGAATCGGCGCTGCCCGATGGCCAGCCGTGCGGCACCTGTGCGGCGTGCACCTGGTTCAAACAGGGCAATCACCCGGACTACCGGATCGTGCTACCGGAGGCGCTCGCCGCGGAAGCGGGCTTCACCAGCGCCGCGGCCGATGAAAAGGCCGAGAAAGCGGGCGCCGACGCCGACGAAGGCGGCAAGAAGACACGCACGCCCAGCAAGGAAATCAAGATCGAACAGGTGCGGGCGCTGCTGGACTTCTGCGGCGTCGGCTCGCATCGCGGCGGCGTGCGCGTCGTCGTGCTGTACCCCGCCGAGGCGCTGAACGTCGCCGCCGCCAACGCGCTGTTGAAAACGCTGGAAGAGCCGCCCGCGGGCGTCGTGTTCCTGATGGTGTCGGCGCGCATCGACCGGCTGCTGCCGACCATCATCAGCCGTTGCCGCCAGTGGCCGATGACCACGCCATCGTCGCAGGCCGCCACTGCGTGGCTCGCGCAACAGGGTGTCGACGACGCGCCGGGCCTGCTGGCCGAAGCCGGCGGGGCGCCGCTCGCCGCGCTGGCGCTCGCCAGCGACGAAAACCGCCCGTTGCGCGACTGGACGCTCAAGCAACTGGCGGCCGGCCCCAATTGCGATGCGTTCGCGTGCGGCGAGACCTTGCAGAAGCTGCCCGTGCCGCTCGTGCTCGGCTGGCTGCAGCGCTGGATGTACGATCTGCTCGCCCAGTCCACGGTGGGCGCATCGGGCACGCCGCGTTATTTCCCGGCCGCATCGGCGGCGCTCTCGCGTTGCGCGGCGCAGGCCGACGCGAACGGTTTCGCGCGCTTCATGCGGACGGTCACGCGGCAACGCGCGGTCGAAAACCATCCGCTCAACGCGCGGCTCGTGTTCGAAGAACTGTTTCTCGGTTATCGCGACCTGTTCGTCCAGTAGCCAGATCCATTCGCAGCGCGTGAAGCACCACCGTTTTCAGCCCATTCCATCATCGACATCGACATGACTCTTCAATACCGCGATGCCACGCTCGACGATCTGCCCGCCATCGTCGCCATCTACAACTCGACCGTGCCGTCGCGGCAAGTCACGGCCGATCTCGAACCCGTCAGCATCGACAGCCGCCGGGCGTGGTTCGAGGCGCACGGTCCTGAGAAGCGTCCGCTGTGGGTCGTCGAAGATGCGGGACGGGTGATTGCATGGCTGAGTTTTTCCGACTTCTACGGACGGCCCGCCTATCAGCGTACGTCCGAAGTCAGCATTTATCTGGACGAAGCCGCGCGCGGCAAGGGGCTGGGCAAGAAACTGCTGGCAGCCGCGCTGGAAGCCGCGCCGAAACTGGGTATCGATACGGTGCTCGGCTTTGTATTCGGCCACAATGAGCCTAGCGTGCGACTGTTCCAGGCGTTCGGCTTTGCAGCATGGGGCACGCTGCCGCGCGTCGCCGTGCTGGATGGCGTCGAGCGCGATCTTGTCATCCTCGGCAAGCGTCTGGACGGCGCGCAATAGGCCTGTCGCGGTACGGCTCGCCTCAAACCTCACCGGATTTTTCGCAGGACTTCACCATGTTCGTCGACTCCCACTGCCATATCAACTTCGAAGGACTCGGCGACCGTCTGCCGCAAGTGCTGGACAACATGCGCTCGCATTCGGTCACGCACGCGCTGTGCGTGTCCGTCGACTTCGAAACGCTGCCGTCCGTGCTGGACATCGCGCGTTCGTACGACAACGTCTATGCGTCGGTAGGCGTGCACCCGGACCACGAGGATGCACGGGAGCCGACAGTCGCCGAGCTGGTCGAGCTGGCGCAGCATCCGAAGGTGGTCGCGATCGGCGAGACGGGGCTTGATTATTACCGCCTCGAAGGCCGCTCGATCGACGACATGGAGTGGCAACGCGAGCGCTTTCGCGTGCATATCCGCGCCGCGCACCAGACGGGCAAGCCGCTGATCGTGCATACGCGCGCGTCGTCGGCGGACACGCTGCGGATCATGGCCGAGGAACGCGCCAGCGTGCCGGGCGGCGTGATGCACTGCTTCACGGAGCCCTGGGCCGTCGCTGAACAGGCGCTGGCGCAGAATTTCTACATTTCGCTGTCGGGCATCGTCACCTTCAAGAGCGCGACGGACGTGCAGGACGTCGCGCGCCGGGTGCCGCTCGAGCGTCTGCTGATCGAAACCGACTCGCCGTACCTCGCGCCCGTGCCGTATCGCGGCAAGCCGAATGAACCTGCGTACGTCAGTTATGTCGGAAGGTTCATCGCGCAGCAGCGCGAGATGCCGGACGAAGCGCTCGCGGCAGCGACCAGCGAGAACTTTTTCCGTCTGTTCAAGATTCCAGCGCCGGCCGGCGTTTGAAGTGAAAAGTACGTAGTATCAAAAGGATAGGAAATTTTCCTAAAGCAACACATGAAAAAATATCTGACCGAGGGCCATCACGGCGCAGCTGCCATCCGCTCAGCCGGCCTGCGCCACACGGTGGCGAAACTGACGCTGGCAGCGGGTGTCGCGCTCGCGACGCTCGGCGCGCTGCCAGCGTACGCCGCACCCGCCGACACGATGATCAAGGCCGTCAAGTTCGACGACGTGAAGGAAGTGAAGAAGCAGCTGGCGAACGGCATGGACCCGAACATGACCGACAACCAGGGCATTCCGCTACTCGTGATCGCCGCGCGCGAAAAGTCGGACAAGGTGGTCGCCGCCCTCATCGACAATCCGAAGACCAACATCGAGATTCTCGACAAGGCAGGCGAAAACGCGATGATGATGGCCGCGCTGAACGGCGACATCGACATCGTGAAGCAGCTGATCGCCAAAGATGCCGAAGTCAACAAGAAGGGCTGGGCGCCGTTGCACTACGCGGCGGCAAACGGCAACGACGACATCGTCAAGCTGCTGCTCGATCATGACGCGTACATCGACGCCGGTTCGCCGAACGGGACCACGCCGTTGATGATGGCGTCGCGCGGCGGCCATGTGTCGACCGTGAAGCTGCTGCTCGACAGCGGCGCCGACCTCAACGTGAAAAACCAGCTCGGCCTGACCGCGCTCGATTTCGCCAAACAGTACAAGGAGCCCGATGTCGTCGAAGGGCTGACGGCGCGGCTTCAGCAGATGCAGAAACAGGCCCCGCAGGCGCCCCAGTAACGCTGCAAAACAGTGCAAAATAGCAGCTTGGGCGCGGGTCACCACGCGCCTGAATTGCAGCCGGGACGGGTGGCCAAAACCGCGCGGCGAAGACCGCCGGACACCGTCTGGTTCCGGGCTCACACCAGGAAGGAAAAAACATGCTGCGGGTTTTGATTTGCTTCGGCGCGCTCGCTGTGCCGTTGACGGCTGCCGCGTTTACGGGGGGCGATCTCAACAAGCTGTGCACGAAGACCGACGTGGCGTCGCGTAGCGCGTGTGCGGCCTATATCGAAGGCGCTGCCGACGGTGTGTTCAACACGATCGACGCGATCGGCGGGACGACAGGCCCGCGCGTCGGCCAGTATTTCTGCCTGCCGCCCGAAGCGCGCTCGCAACAACTGACGGACGCAGTGCGCAAGTACATCGCCGACAACCCGAACGTGGCGGGCTACAACGCCAGCACGGCCGTCTCGCTGGGGCTCGGCAAGGCATTCCCCTGCAAGTCGGGCAACTGAGCGGCGGCCGCTTTTCGTTTTCGTCGCCAGGTCTGGTTCGTCGCGATTCATCCCGACGCGCGCCGTGCTCGCTGCACCGCGCGCGTTTTCTGCTTTTTTCTCGGCAGTCGACGCGTTGTAGGCACCGTTCCAAACCGGTCTTTTGGCCTATGCCGTCCGGCTTCGCACAAATGTGCAACTGATCGGGCGCAACCGCGGTCTTACCAGCACTGAACAATGCGCGCCGGCCACGGCAGACCGGCCGCGCCAACCAGAGCGGAGGGACAGCAACATGGGCCGACTGATCGTCGTGTCGAATCGCGTGGCAACGCCAACGGAGACCAAAGGCTCCGCGGGGGGGCTCGCGGTCGGCGTTTTCGGCGCACTGAAGGACGCGGGCGGCGTGTGGTTCGGGTGGAGCGGAGACGTCGTCAGCGAAACAGTCGCCAACGCCGGGCCGACGCTCGACGTCGACGGCTCCGTGACCTTCGCGACCACCGGCCTCACGCGCAAGGACTACGACCAGTACTACCGCGGCTTTTCGAACGCGACGCTGTGGCCCGTGTTCCACTATCGCAACGACCTCGCGCGCTACGAGCGGGAGGAATACGCGGGCTATCGCCGCGTCAACGCGTGGCTGGCGCACAAGCTCATCAAACTGCTGGAACCGGACGACATCATCTGGGTGCATGACTATCACCTGATCCCGTTCGCCGAGGCGCTGCGATCCGAGGGCGTCAGGAACCGCATCGGTTTCTTCCTGCACATTCCGTTTCCGGCGCCGCAGATTCTGCTGAACATCCCGCCGCACGAAGAACTGGTGAAGTCGCTATGCTGCTATGACCTGCTCGGTTTTCAGACCGACAACGACGAGCTCGCTTTTCACGACTATCTGCGCCGGCACGCGCGCGGCACGGTGTCGAGCGATGGCCGCGCCGAAGCGTTTGGCCGGCAATTGCGTACGGGTGTCTATCGGATCGGCGTGTTTCCCGACGAGATCGCCGAACAGGCGAAGCGCTACGAAAGCCGTCAGCATGTACTCGACCTGAAGCAGAGCCTCGAAGGGCGCAAGCTGATCATGAGCGTCGACCGGCTCGATTATTCGAAAGGGCTGGTCGAGCGCTTCCGGGCCTTCGAAGCGTTGCTGGAGCGCTCGCCCGAGTGGCGCGGCAACGTCACGCTCGTGCAGATCGCGCCGCCCACGCGCTCCGATGTCACCACCTACCAGGACATCCGTCAGCAACTGGAGTACGAAGCAGGGCGCATCAACGGAAAGTACTCGGGTCTCGATTACACCCCGATCCGCTATCTGAACCAGCAGTACGACCGCTGGAAACTGATGTCGCTGTTCCGCGAATCGCAGGTCGGGTTCGTCACGCCTCTGCACGACGGGATGAACCTCGTCGCGAAGGAATATGTCGCGGCCCAGAATCCGGACGATCCCGGCGTGCTGGTGCTGTCCATGTTCGCGGGCGCGGCGGCCGAGCTTGAAGGCGCATTGATCGTGAATCCTCATGATTCGCTCGGCATGTGCGACGCATTGCAGCGCGCGCTCTCGATGCCGCTCGACGAGCGCAAGCGGCGCCATGATCTGGATATGCAGGCACTGCGCAAAAACGATCTGGGCGTGTGGCGCGATTCGTTCCTGCGCGATCTGCGCAGCGTCCCCACACCAGCGCCGTTGCCCGATAGCGGCCGCGAAGGGCGGGCGCAGACAAAGAAGGCGGGACGCGGCTGATGCGGCGCAGGCATCCATTCGAAATCCAGAATAATCCTGTCTTGCCGGCGCCAGGCGTCGGCTCCGCGGAGCATGGATGCTGACGACGCTCGCCATCGCCAACTATCGCTCGCTGCGCGATCTGATCGTGCCGCTTGCGCGCCTGAACGTGATTACAGGCGCGAACGGCAGCGGCAAATCGAGCGTGTATCGGGCGTTGCGGCTGCTGGCCGTGACGGCGCGCGGCGGTGTGATTCCGTCGCTGGCGCGCGAGGGCGGGCTGCAGTCCACGCTATGGGCGGGCCCCGAGCGCTTCTCCCGCGCGATGCTGGCGGGCGACACGCCCGTGCAGGGCACGCGCCGCACAGAGCCCGTCAATCTGCGGCTCGGTTTTGCAGGCGACGAATTCGGCTACGCAATCGATCTCGGTCTGCCCATTCCTGGAGAAACCCAGTTCGGGCTCGATCCCGTTATCAAGCGCGAATGCATCTGGAGCGGTCCCGTGTTGCGTCCGTCGGCGCTGCTGGTCGACCGGCATGGCGCGTCGATCCGCACACGTGACGACGACGGTGAATGGCAGACTATTCCGCATACCGTCGCCAGTTTCGACAGCATGATGACGGAGTTTTCTGACCCGCGTAGCGCGCCGGAGATGATCGCCGTGCGCGAGCAGATCCGTTCCTGGCGTTTCTACGATCATTTCAGGACGGATGTGGAGTCTCCCGTGCGCCTGCCGCAGATCGGCACGCACACGCCCGTGCTCGGCGACGACGGCGCCGATCTTGCCGCCGCGCTGCAGACGATCCGCGAAATCGGCGACGCGGCCGCGCTCGATGCCGCCATTCACGACGCCTTTCCCGGTTCGCGCGTCGTAATCACCAATATCGAGGGGCGCTTCGAGGTGACGATGCAGCAGCAGGGTTTGCTGCGCGCGCTGAAGGGCGCCGAATTGTCCGACGGTACGCTGCGCTACCTGTTGCTCGTCGCGGCGCTGCTCACGCCCAGGCCACCCGCGCTGCTCGTGCTGAACGAGCCGGAAACCAGCCTGCATCCCGATCTGCTGCCGGCGCTCGCGCGGCTGATCGCGCGGGCGTCGCTGCGTTCGCAGGTTATCGTCGTGTCGCATGCGGCGCGGCTCATCGCGGCGCTGGAACGCGAGGACGGCAGCGAATCCGTCGTGCTCGAAAAACAGTTGGGCGCGACCCGCATCGCCGATGCCGAGTCGCGCGATCTGCCTGCGTGGAAGTGGCCCGCCCGCTAGCGCGACGGGAGCGGCCGACAGGGCAAAGCGCTTCGCACAGCGCAGTAACTCGTGAGAAAGGGCAAGAAGGGATTGCCCGAAGCGAGTGTTTCCCGACTGTAACAGCGTAATGCAAATGAAATACCTGCGGCATTCCGGGCGGCACCGGGCAATAATCGTGGCATTGGACACGCGTGGCCCGACGGTAGGGCGCGCGTGTCTTTTTAGGGAAACCGGAAGCGTTGTTCGAACGTCTTTCGACGCCGCGTACGGATAAACCCGACATTGCGCCACAGCGCGCATGAAATCGCCAAACCGCGTTTGATCGGCTGCCTGCCTGCTGTCATACTCGTTCGCCACTGCTCGCTGCAGCCGCGTTCAAGCGGCCCCTGGAGACACAGATGAGAATTGCGCAGATCGCTCCCTTGACCGAATCCGTGCCGCCGAAGCTCTATGGCGGCACTGAGCGCGTCGTGTCGTACATCACCGAGGCGCTCGTCGACCTGGGCCATGACGTGACGCTCTTCGCCAGCGGGGATTCCGTTACGCGCGCGAAGCTCGAACCCGTATGGCCGCGCGCGCTGCGGCTCGATCCCGGCATTCGCGACCGCATCGCGCCGCACATGCTGCTGATGGAGCTGGTCCGCCGTCAGGCCGAAGACTTCGACGTGCTCCATTTCCACATGGACTACTACTCGTTTTCGGTGTTCAAGCGGCAGGACACGCCGTTCGTCACGACCTTGCACGGGCGCCTCGACTTGCCCGAGCAGCAGCCGGTGTTCGACACGTTCAACACCGCGCCCGTCATCTCGATCTCGAACTCACAGCGTCATCCGCTGCCGCAGGCGCGCTGGCTCAGCACGGTTTATCACGGCTTGCCGGAAACGCTCTACACGCCACAGCCCGTCGAGCAGAAGTACCTCGCGTTTCTCGGCCGCATTTCGCCCGAAAAGCGCGTCGATACGGCGATCCGCATCGCGGGCCGCTGTGGCATTCCGATCCGCATCGCCGCCAAGGTCGATGCCGCCGACGCCGAGTACTTCGAGCGCGAGATCAAGCCGTTGCTGGATCTGCCGTATGTCGAGTACATCGGCGAGATCGCCGATCATCAGAAGGCCGAGTTTCTGTCCGGCGCGCATGCGCTGCTGTTTCCGATCGACTGGCCGGAGCCGTTCGGCCTGGTGATGATCGAAGCGATGGCGTGCGGCACGCCCGTCATCGCCTTCAATCGCGGCTCGGTGCCCGAGGTGATCGACGACGGCGTGTCCGGCTTCATCGTCGAGGACGAGATCGGCGCGGTGGCTGCCGTCAACCGTCTGCACAAGCTGCCGCGCGCGGGCGTGCGCCAACGCTTCGAAGAGCGCTTCACATCGCACCGGATGGCGCAGCAATACGTGGACGCGTACCAGTCGGTGATCCGCGCGCAGAAGCGTTCGCGCTTCAAGGTGATCGACGGCACCTGAGGCGGGACGGCAGCGCCAGAT
Organism: Paraburkholderia sp. XV; assembly: GCF_020177535.1. Classification (NCBI taxonomy): domain Bacteria; kingdom Pseudomonadati; phylum Pseudomonadota; class Betaproteobacteria; order Burkholderiales; family Burkholderiaceae; genus Paraburkholderia; species Paraburkholderia sp. XV. The sequence continues at coordinate 28,949 of NZ_JAGUUD010000044.1, forward strand.
AAAGAAAGGGCGACGCAATCCGAGAATTGCGTCGCCCTTGGTCATTCACGGCAGTCATTCACCGTGTTCGTCACATCCGTCGCCAATGGAGCAGGGCGGCGTTGCCGCGCGCTCCCATCGACGACGTGCCGGAACCGCCAGGCGGACTCCCGTCCGCGTCCCGTAGCGCTGCATCGACGCCGCCGTGCCGTCAGATCTTGAGCTTCGACACCTTCGTGCCTGCCAGCGACACATCGGCCATCAGGCCGGCGTTTGTCAGGATGAACACTTCGACGGGCGCGGTGGCCGTGGTCGTATCGACGGCGCCGTTCGCGCCCATCTTGACGAGCGCGACGGACGCATCGGCGCCGACCGACCAGCCGTCCGAACTGCGGAATTTGTCGAGCGAGTCCTGCGTCATGAACAGGAAGATGATCGCCTTCGACTGCGCGCCGGCTTGCAAGCCGAACGAGCCGGAGATCGTGCTGTAGTAGCCGACCGTGCTGCCGCCTACGCGCAGCGAGCCTTCGCCGTACTGGCCGCCGACCACGAAGCCGACCTGCAGCACGGACGGGAAAACAAGAATGCCGCGCGCCTTCGAAACCAGCTCGCGCGAGCCGTTGACCGTCGTGTAGAGGCGGGACATGGTGCCGTCGACACTGGCGTCGATCGACTGCCGTTTCGACATGTCCGTAGCGGCAGACTCCCCGCTGCTCTTGGTGGTGGTGCAGCCGGCCAGTGCAAGGGTTCCGAAAGCGAGCGCGGCGGTGCTCTTCAGCATGAAGTTTCGTCTTTGCATCGTTTTTCTCCATCGTGGTTCCGGGGTGCAGCCTCAGTTCACGCGGGTTGCCTGTTTAGTTATATCACACCAACCAGCAATGCAAGGGTTCTGGGGACACCGCGCAAACCCTTGTCTGACGGGCACTCTGCCGATAGTCGGCGATATGTTGGGTAATTCTGGCCGGTCGGTCGCGCGGGCGGGAAGCCTGTCCGGCTGCTGTCCGGCGCACCCGCGCGAAGACGGCAATGTGCGTCGCCAGTCCCGATTCGAGCTGCTGGCGCTTCGACCGGAAGCAGTCGTATTTACCGTTTCTGCGCTGCCGCGCCTCTCGCTGTAAGCGAACGGAAAGTGTTGCGGGAAAGCAGCAGCGGGCCATCGGACGGGCGCCGCCTGGCGCCTGCCGCCGGCAAACTTTCGGGCCACGCTGTACTGCGCGAGAAGGTAGCTGGAGCGCTAATGATTCGCTGGACTTTTATTGACGGGCGGCCGCCTCAGCGCGCGGCGCACCATGCCGATGATGAAGCCGATCGCGAAGATGGTCGCGGCGGGCACGACCCAATAGCCGACGAACGCATGCCACAGATAACCTGCCAGCGTGCTTTTGCGGACCGCGTACTCGTTGAGCGCATCTTGCTGGCGCGGCGCGTTCGCGCTCAGCACGTCGGCGGGGCAACCGGACGCGCGCGCCATGTCGGGCGTGCCGTGGCAGCGCGCGGCGGCGCCTGCGGCGCGTTGCGCGTCGGTCAGCTGCCAGGTCGTGAGCGCGTTGTTCAGGTCGACCCGGTTATAGGCCATTTCCTCCTGAATCTCGCGCACGGCGACGATCGCCACGGGCACCGCCCAAAAGACGATCACCACCAGCCAGCGACGCAACCAGCGATTCTTGTGTCTCCCAACCATCCTTGCCTCCGTGCGATGCGCTTGCGGCATCAACGACAAGCTGGCGGCCCGTGGGACTTTGTTTTGTGTGGGGCAGGGCCGTCTGTGCCGCCATCATAGAAGAAAACGGCCAGACAAGTGCAGGCGTGATGACGCGAATGCACCGCTTGTGTGCGCCATCTGGCAGGGGCGCATGCGCAACGCTTCAGGTTCGACGCGACTGCGCTGCCGCGCGCCCGCGAAGCCCAAAAGAAAAGCGGCGTCCGCAATGGACGCCGCCCGTCGATACCGCCTCTCGCATCCCGCGCCGCGCGAACCCACACACACGACGCGAGGTGAAGCGCAAACGAGGATCTCAGCCCTTGTTGCTCAGGCAGGTGCTCATGAACGCCTTGCGCTCGTCGCCTTTCTTGTCGGCCGCCTGCTTGTTGCACATCTTCATCTTGTCCTGCTGCGTCATCGGTCCCGACGCGGCCGCCGCCGGCTTCGCCGACAGGCAGGTCTGCATGAACGCCTTGCGTTCGTCTCCCTTCTTGTCGCCTGCCTGCTTGTTGCAGTCGGTCATCTTCGATTGCTGGCTGTTCGCGGCGAAAGCGGGCGACGCGAGCAGACCCGTCAGGGCGAGGGCAGCGAGAGCGGCTTGGATCTTCATGGGACACTCCATCACGGGTTGTGAATGTTGTTGGTTATCGTGCGACGGGCATCGAGCCAGGGCGGACAGCCGCGGGCCGATAGCTTTCGCTGTGATCGCCGTCACCATGGCGATGCATGGTGCTGTCAGAACGAGCGGACAGTGCAAACGGTTGACGCATGCCGGACTCAGACTGCACAGGTCTTTCCCTAAGATCGCTTACCCTGAACGCGTGAACCGTTATGCTCGAGTCATTGTCGTCATCGCCATTTAGGAGCTTTCGCTATGCACTATCTGCTGATCTACGATGTGTCGTCGGATTATCTTGAGCGTCGCGCGGAGTTTCGCGGCGCGCATCTGAAGCTCGCATGGGCAGCCGCCGAACGGGGCGAACTGCATCTCGCCGGCGCGCTCGCCGATCCCGTCGATATGGCCGTGCTGCTCTTCGAAGGCGATTCGCCTGCCGTCGCCGAATCGTTCGCGCAAGCCGATCCGTACGTGCTCAACGGTCTGGTCACGAAATGGCGCGTGCGGCCGTGGACCACGGTGGTCGGCGAGCGCGCAGCGACGCCTGTTCGCTGAGCCGTCGATCGACGCGCCCCATCAACGCCATCCCACGTCTTGTTCGTTTCATGCAGCGGCCACTATGCATCACAAATAAATAACGCCGCTGCACACGCGCACCTTATGCGTCGCACATCAATGCGAATGTAACTGCGTCAATTCTGTTGTGCGCAATCCACGCGCGCATTCGTTTGTCATGACGGCGGCGCGAGCATGGACACGCTGCATCGCGCTGTTCGCGCATCGTACAAAACGTTGCAACCGGCGGCATTTCTGTGACAGCCAGGAACTAAACGACGCAGCAAAAAGGACAAGATTGTTTCTATCCGTAACACTTGTCTCAGTCATATTCAGACAAACCCTAGGAATGGTATGCTTCGTGCACAAATTCTCCCATGCACGAGTGAGACCACGTTTTGTGCGTCGTCCCGGTGAATCAGCGCACTATCGATGTGCTTTTTTCCATCCCGGCGCACGAACGTATAAGCATATTGTGCAACCGCGGACCCGACACGAACCGCCAAAATGAAGTTCGTGCGAGCCCAACGCCGCAGCCAGGCCAGGCTGCGTGGAGAACTCCATGTTTTTCGATGAGCTAAGCAATGACGAATGGGCGCAAATATCCGCGCTTGTTTCCGACGAGCCAGCCGTCCGCCTGAACCGACGCGGACGGCCCCGCGCCGAACCCCGAATCGTGGCCAATGCCGTTCTGTGGATCCTGACGACGGGTGAGCCGTGGTCGAAGCTTCCTGGCCGCTATCCGTCAGGCCCTACGTGCCGGCGCCGCTTCGAGGAGTGGCAAGCCGACGGCACGCTGGCAGAGGTGATCCGTCTGTTGACGCTGAATGGACGCACGTTCGCGTACATTCCCGAGCCGACGCCGCCCGCTGCGCCGAAGCCCGCGCCTGTGGTCGAAGCGCAGAAGCCGCGCGACGAACTCGCGCGCGGCGTGTTCTGGAAAAGTCCGGAGACGTGGCAAGCGTCGTCTGCTGAGTCGGGCGTGCCGGGCGGCGCGCCGTCCGGCTGGCATGCGCTCGCGCCGATGGCCGACATCACGCGCCAGCTCGTGGGCTCGGCGGCCGTCGAAACGGGCTTCGTCGAGGCACCGCGCGCCAATGTCGTTAGCGCGGCGAGTGCGCTCGAAGCCGGCGTCGTCTTCGGCGACGCGCAGCGCATCGATGTGCAAGCACCGATGCAGGCGCACGCTGCCAATGCCGACTCGCCTGTCACGCCGGTGCAAGCCGGCGCGCACGGCGACGACGCGTCCACCGCGAGCGCTTCGGCGGATACCGCGGCGGACAGCCAGCACACGCCGCTGTGGATGAGCCTCACGGCGCCGCGCGGCCTGGAAGTCGCCGACCGCCAGGGCTACACGATTTACGTCGAGGCGGAGCAGGTGACCAACGATGCATTCCGCGCATGGGCCGAGATCATGAAGGACGGCAAACGCGTCGAGCGTTCCGGCCTGATCGGCCCGCGTTTCGCCGATGTCGACGCAGCGCATCGTTTTGCGCTCGACTGGGCGCGGCAATGGATCGACCGCGAATGCCGTACGCGCGAGGCAGCGCCGGGACTGCACGCGCATCCGTCGAACGTGGGTATGCACACGCCGAAGGCCGCGGTGCGGCCGGTCACGCGCGCCATGCCCGAGCTCACGCCGACGCCGGCACTCGCCGCGGGGAACGTTGCCGCTGCAACGGGCAATCCGCATTTGCCGCAGCATCTGAATCCGCGTCTGATGCCGTTGCGCCGCTATCCGTCCGATGTCGCCAAGGACAAAACGGGCGAACGCTACCCGTTGCCGTCGAATCTGCTTTCGCACGCAGGATGATGACGATGGCGTAGTCGCGCCATCGTTTTCTCAAGAACTGGAACCGGTCACCTGGGCAGACGCGCAGCGGTCAGGCGCGTCGTTGGCGTCTCGTCGTTCATTGCCGTGACTCGATGCGGTGCTTCACGCATCGCGCGCTTCACCCTGGCCGTTTCTATCTGAGGTACAGCAGCATGTAGCAGCAGAGAAGGGCGCATTCATGCTGCGTCCGTCTCTGCTGCGTTGGTTCGGGACGTGCGTTTAACGGCGGCCGTATGTGTCGTCGAAGCGCACGATGTCGTCTTCGCCGAGATACGATCCCGATTGCACCTCGATGATCTCGAGCGGCATCTTGCCCGGATTCTCGAGACGATGCGTGACGCCGAGCGGGATGTACGCCGATTCGTTCTCCGACACGATGAAGCGCTCTTCGCCACGCGTGACGAGCGCCGTGCCGCGCACGACGATCCAGTGTTCGGCGCGATGATGATGCATCTGCAGCGACAGTTGCGCGCCCGGCTTCACGACGATGCGCTTGACCTGGAAGCGCTCGCCCGTGTCGACGGAATCGTAGTGGCCCCACGGCCGATGCACCTTGCGATGGTTCACGGCTTGCGCGCCATGGGCTTCGCGGATGCGGGCCACCACCTTCTTCACGTCCTGCACGCGGCGCTTGTCGGCGACGAGAATCGCGTCGTCGGTTTCGACGACGACGAGATCCTGCGTTCCGACGCAGGCGATCAGGCGGCCTTCGGAATGCGCGAAGGTCGAGCCGGCGCCTTCGAACATCACGTTGCCGCGGCCGACGTTGTCGTCGCCGTCTTTCGGCAGGATGTCCCAGATCGCGTCCCACGAGCCGACATCGGACCAGCCGGCGTCGAGCGGCACGACGACGCCCGTGCACACCGACGTGTCGCCGCCGAGACGTTCCATCACGGCGTAGTCGATCGAATTGGACGGGCACGCCCCGAATGCGTCGCGCTGCACGCGGAAGAAATCGCCGTCGGTGGTGCCTTGCGCATGCGCAGCTTCGCAGGCTTCGTAAATGGCAGGCTGGAAGTGCCGCACGGCCTTGATCCACGTCGACGCGCGCAGAATGAAGATGCCGCTGTTCCACCAATACTCTTTCGAGTCGACATAGCGCTGCGCGAGTTCGACATGCGGCTTTTCGACGAAGCGGTCGAGCTGATGGGCGTCGATCACGCGCTCGCTCGCCGTTTCGACGGCGGGCAGTGAAGCACCGATACGAATGTAGCCGTAGCCCGTTTCGGCGCGCGACGGCACGATGCCCATCGTCACGATCTGGCCGTTCGACGCGTGCTGCACGCCCGCCGCGACGGCGGCGTGAAAGCCTTCCGTATCCGTCACGGCGTGGTCGGCGGGCATTACGACCATGATGCCGTCCTGATCCTGCGCGAGCACCGAAAGCGCCGCGATGGTCAATGCCGGTGCCGTGTCGCGCGCGCAGGGCTCGAGAATCAGGCGGCTCTGTTTGCCGCTCACGCGCAATTGCTCGGCCGTCGTGAAGCGATGTTCTTCGTTGCAGACAACAACCAGTTGCTCGGCAACGGGATAACCGGCATCGAGTCCGTCGAGCCGTTGCGTCGTCGATTGCAGCAGCGAGTCTGCGCCCAGCAGACCGATCAGCTGTTTCGGATGCTGTTCGCGCGACATTGGCCACAGCCGTGTTCCCGAACCGCCAGCCAGTATCACGGGATGAACCTTGAGCTTGACGTTGAGCCGGGTTTGATTCGCCTGTCGATTGTCGACGTCTGACGCCGTAGCAGTCATGGTGATAACTCCTCGAAGCGGGATGAATGCCTGAGTTTTTATCACGTCGTAATGCGTCAATAAATCGGCATTGAATTTCTGCCGAATAATTCCAATGCAAAATGGCAGTCATGCATTAACGAATAATTTCGCAATGCCGGAAAAATAGAAAATAAATCAGGTAAAAATTGACACGACACAATTCGCAGGCCCGGAACGCGCGTGCTGATCGACCCGCGGGCAGCATGGTCTGACACCACAGCGGAAAAAAAGCCCAGCAAAAACGGGACAAACGGCGCGAAGTGTGGTGCGAATCCGCATAATTCGGCAACAATTACCGAATAAAAGCGAAAAAAATATCGTAAATCGTGCCGATACATTTTGAGATTTTTTGCCGCCTTGCGGCCGGAATTTTAATGCCGCTTTATCTAGGCTTGTACAAGGGTATTCACTCACCGGCGCAATTCATCCGTATTCCCGTCGCGATGCAAACCGCAATGCGATCCAATGCGAGGTGATTTGCTTTTCTGCGTTGCTTTCCATTGGCAAGGCGCAAAGCCGGTTGACGAACCACCCGGTAATCCGCCGCGCGAATCACGCAGCGCACTTTTCAACGGACCGTGGATAGAACTTGATCGAACTGACAGACAAGGCGAGGGGCAGCAGATGCTGAGCGTTCTATCGAGAATCATCGACATCGGCATGGTCGCGCTTGGCGCGCTGATCGCGGCCGCGCTGCACGCGGGGCATTTCGTGTGGCTCGACGACATGCAAAGCGTGTCGCTGGCGTTCGACTGCCTGCTGGTGATCCTGTTCTTTCCGGCCCTCGGCATTTATCAGTCGTGGCGCGGCAAGCCGCTGTACGACCTGCTGTGGCGCGTGTCGATGGGCTGGCTGATGGTCGAGGTGACGGGCATCCTGATGAGCTTCAGCCTGCACCGCTCGGACATGCTGTCGCGCCTGTGGCTGGCATACTGGGCCGGCGCCAGCGTGGTGCTGCTGATCGTCACGAAGGCGCTCGTGCACGCCGTGCTGCGCGGACTGCGGCGCGAGGGCTTCAACCAGAAGAAGGTGGCCATCGTGGGCGGTGCGCCGTACGGCAAGTTTCTGATCGAGCAGATGCGCAGCCGTCCCGAAGCGGGCTTCAGCCCCGTGCTCGTCTATGACGAGGACGACAACCGCAGCCACTACGAAGACATCGACGAACCGGAAACGATCGAAGGTGTGCCCGTGCGGCGCGACTACGCGGCGATGATCGACGAGATGCGCCGCCGTTCGGTGCGCGAGTTGTGGATGGCGCTGCCGATGTCGAAAGAGAAGGTCATCCATCGCTTCGTGATGGAGTTTCGCAACGACTTCGTGAACATCCGCTTCATCCCGGATGTGCGCAGCCTGACGCTCCTCAACCAGCCGATGGTCGATCTGCTCGGCGTGCCCGCGATCAATCTCGCCGCGTCGCCGATCACCGACCTGCGCGTGCTGCCCAAGCGGATTTTCGACCGGCTGTTCGCGCTCGCCGCGCTGACGGCGCTCGCGCCGCTGCTGCTCGCGATCGCCGTGGCCGTGAAGCTGTCGTCGCCGGGGCCGGTGTTTTTCCGGCAGCGGCGCAAGGGCATCGACGGCCGCGAGTTCGAGATCTTCAAGTTCCGCTCGATGAAACTCCACAAGGAGGAGGCGGGCAAGATCACCCAGGCCACGCGCCGCGATCCGCGCATCACGCCTGTCGGTGCGTTCCTGCGCCGCACGAGCCTCGACGAACTGCCGCAGTTCATCAACGTGCTGCGCGGGGAAATGTCGGTGGTCGGCCCGCGTCCGCATGCACTCGAACACGACGACATCTACAAGGATCTGGTGAAGGGCTACATGCACCGCTACCGGATCAAGCCCGGCATCACCGGCTGGGCGCAGATCAACGGCTATCGCGGCGAAACCGACCGCATCGAAAAGATGATGGGCCGCGTGAAGCTCGATCTGTACTACATGCAGCACTGGAGCTTCTGGCTCGACATCAAGATCGTGGGCCTGACCTTCTGGAAAGGCTTCGTGGGCAGCAACGCGTACTGACGCGCGTGGGGTCCATCGGATAGAACGCCGCGCGTTCTCCATTCACTGAACCATTCAATCTCCGAGGTGTAATTCATGAACCTGACGATCGTTGGAACCGGATACGTTGGCCTCGTCACGGGTGCCTGTCTGGCAGACATCGGGCACGACGTATTCTGCCTCGACGTCGATCAGCGCAAGATCGACGTGCTGAACAACGGCGGCGTGCCGATCCATGAGCCGGGTCTGCTGGAGATCATCGCGCGCAACCGCAAGGCGGGGCGCCTGACGTTTTCGACGGATATCGAAGCGGCCGTCGCGCATGGCGACATCCAGTTCATCGCCGTCGGCACGCCGCCCGACGAAGACGGTTCGGCCGACCTGCAATACGTGCTGGCGGCAGCGCGCAATATCGGCCGCCATATGAAGGGCTTCAAGGTGATCGTCGACAAGTCGACGGTGCCCGTCGGCACCGCGCGCCGCGTTGCGCAGGCCGTGCAGGACGAACTGAACCAGCGCGGCCTGAAGCAGATGTTCTCGGTCGTATCGAACCCGGAGTTCCTGAAAGAAGGGGCCGCCGTCGACGACTTCACGCGCCCGGACCGGATCATTCTCGGTTGCGACGAGGACGTGCCCGGCGAAAAGGCGCGCGAACTGATGAAGCGTCTGTATGCGCCGTTCAACCGCAATCACGAACGCACGCTGTATATGGACGTGCGTTCCGCCGAATTCACGAAATACGCAGCCAACGCGATGCTCGCGACACGCATCTCGTTCATGAACGACCTCGCCAATCTCGCCGACCGCGTGGGCGCCGATATCGAAGCGGTGCGTCGCGGCATGGGTTCCGACCCGCGCATCGGTTACGACTTCCTGTACGCGGGCTGCGGCTATGGCGGCTCGTGCTTCCCGAAGGACGTGCAGGCGCTGATCCGCACGGGCAGCGAGATGGGCCACAACCTGCGCATTCTCGAAGCCGTCGAAGCCGTCAACGAAACGCAGAAGAAGATCCTCGCGCACAAGATCGTCGCACGTTTGGGCGAGGACCTGTCGGACCGCACGTTCGCCGTCTGGGGTCTTGCGTTCAAGCCGAATACCGACGACATGCGCGAAGCGCCGAGCCGCGCGCTGATCGCCGAACTGCTGGCGCGCGGCGCGAAGGTCGTGGCCTATGACCCCGTTGCCATCGACGAATCGAAGCGCGTGTTCGCGCTCGACCTGAAAGACAAGCCGCAACAGCTCGCCCGCCTCGCGTTCGCGGATGAAGAAATGCAGGCGGCTCAGCAGGCCGACGCGCTGGTGATCCTCACCGAATGGAAGGTCTTCAAGAGCCCGGATTTCGACAGCCTCAAGACGCTGTTGAAAACGCCGTTGATTTTCGACGGACGCAATCTGTACGAACCGGACACGATGCGCGAGCTGGGCATCGAGTACCACGCGATCGGCCGTCAGCCTGCGCAATCCGAAGCCGCTGTCGCTTCGCTTGCCACGGCTTCCACGGCTGCTGTGCTGTAACCCCTGGCGTCATCGACTGCAAAGAGGCCGCCCCATGTTCGCGAACGTCCTGATCGTCTGCCACGCCAACGTGTGCCGCTCGCCCGCCGCCGAGCGACTGTTCAAGTCGCGTCAGGACACGCGCGGCGCACAGCCCATCGCGTTTCGTTCGGCGGGCCTGCGTGCGATCGACGGCTACGGCATGGACCCCGTCATGCGGCGTCTGCTCGAAGAACGCGGCGTGGAAAGTGGCGCGCATCGCGCGCGGCGGCTCGACGGCAAGCTCGTGCGCGATGCCGACCTGATCCTCGTCACCGAACAGCGGCAAGTGAAGGACGTGGAGGCGCTCGATCCCACGTCGCGCGGCAAGGTCTATGCGCTCGGCAAGTGGGACAAGTGGGGAAGCGCCGACGTCGTCGATCCGCATGGACGCGACGAAGGCGCGTATCGCGACAGCCTCGCGCACATGGAACACCTCGTCATGGGATGGCTGGACAAAATATGCTGAAACGAAACATCACGTTATCTATTGTGCTGACGACTTTTCTGTCGGCGTGCGCGACCGCGCCGGGGAATTACCTCGACACGTCGCGTCTGAAGGAAGACTCGCAGAACAAGCCGGCCGAAACGTACCCGGTCACGCTGATCGACGCCCAGGTGATCCAGAAACAGCAGGCGCAGACGGCGGACGCCATTGCGAAGCAGGTGCTGCCGCCGCCCGGTCCGTTCGCCGATCCGACGCAGTATGTCTATCGCGTCGCGCCGCAGGACATTCTCGGCATCACCGTCTGGGACCACCCGGAACTGACCACGCCGAACGGCAGCACGCTCTCTTCGGGCGGCAACACCACGCAGTCGATCGGCGGCGCGTTGCAGCAGCCATACACGCAGGCGTTGCCGGGCCAGGCCGATCCGTACGGGCAGACGGTCGCGCCCGACGGCACGATCTATTTCCCGTTCGTCGGGCGCATCCGCGCGTCGGGCCGCACCACGGCGCAGATCCGCGACGAACTCGCCAGGAAGCTCGTGCCGTACATCCGCGATCCGCAGGTCGACGTGCGCGTGCTGTCGTACCGGAGCCAGAAGGTCCAGGTGACGGGCGACGTCAAGACGCCGGGGCCGCTTGCGCTGTCCGACGTGCCGCTCACGCTGGTCGACGCGATCACCCGCTCGGGCGGTTCGACCGACAGCGCCGATCTGCAGCGCGTGCGCCTCACGCGCAAGGGCAAGCTCTATGTGCTCGACGCGAACCGCATGCTCGACAAGGGCGATACCACGCAGAACGTGATGCTCGAACCCGGCGATATCGTCAACGTGCCGGACCGCAGCGACACGCGCATCTTCGTGATGGGCGAAGTGAAGACGCCGATTCCCGTGCCGATGAACAAGGGCGAACTGACGATCGCCGATGCGCTCACGCAGGCGGGCGGCATTCTCGACACCGACGCGAACCCGCGCCAGATCTTCGTGATGCGCGGCATGAAGGACAAGCCGACCACGCCCGACGTGTATCGCCTCGACATGACGCAGCCCGACGCGATCATGCTGTCGTCGCAATTCCAGTTGCAGCCGATGGACGTGGTGTACGTGGGCACGGCCGCCTCGACGACCTTCAACCGCGTGTTGCAGCAGGTCCTGCCGACGGTGCAGACGCTGTTCTACCTGAAGCAGCTGACGCGCTGATGTCCTGACGTCTCATTGCTTTGCAATGCCTGAACCGCTGCCGGCATCCCGGCGCTTCGCATCCGGAACACGAACGGATGCAACGCACCGGATGCCGCCGGCGACCCGACCCGGGTCAACCCTGAGCACTCAAGCGAGTATCCAAGTGAGCACTCAAGCCAATCCCCATCTGGCCATTCAGGCCAGAACCGAAGAAGAGGACGTGGTCCTCGGCCAACTGCTGCAGGTGATCATCGACGACATCTGGTGGCTGATCGGCATCGCCGCGACCATCGTTGCGATTGCCGGCTTCTACTGCTATGTCGCGAAGCCCGTGTATTCGGCCGATGCGCACGTGCGCGTGGAAACGTCGGACAACACCTCGCAGGCGCTCACGCAGACGCAAACGGGTGCGACCATCTCGACGGGCCAGTCGACGATTCCCACCGACGCCGAGATCGAAATGATCAAAAGCCGCGGCGTGGTTGCGCCCGTGGTTCACGACATGAAGCTGAACTTCTCGATCGCGCCGAAGACCATCCCCGTGCTCGGCAGCCTCGCTGCGCGTCTTGCGACGCCGGGCCAGCCCGCGAAGCCGTGGCTCGGCCTCGGCTCGTACGCGTGGGGCGGCGAAGTGGCCGACGTCGATTCGCTCGACGTCGCCCCCGCGCTCGAAGGTCAGAAGCTGATCCTCACCGCGCTCGACAACCAGCGCTACACGCTGATGACGCCCGACGGCCAGTTGCTGTTGCGCGGCCAGGCGGGCCAGCCCGCTCAGGGCGGCGGCGTCACGATGCTAGTCAACAAACTCGTCGCGCGGCCCGGCACGCAGTTCACGGTGATGCGCGCGAACGACCTCGACGCGATCGCCGCGTTCCAGTCGGCCATCAACGTGCAGGAGCAGGGCAAGCAGACGGGCGTGATCTCGATCTCGCTCGAAGACCAGAACCCTGAGCACGCGGCCGCCGTCGCCAATGCGCTCGCGCAGTCGTATCTGCTGGAGCACATCCGCACCAAGCAGGCCGACGCGAGCCGGATGCTCGACTTCCTGAAAAGCGAAGAGCCGCGCCTGAAGTCCGATCTCGAACGCGCGGAAGCGGCGTTGACGGCGTATCAGAGCAAGAGCGGCTCGATCAACGCGAGCGACGAAGCGAAGGTCTATCTGGAAGGCAGCGTGCAGTACGAGCAGCAGATCTCGGCCTTGCGCCTGCAGATTTCGCAGCTCGAACAGCGCTACGGCGACGATCACCCGATGATCAAGGCCGCGCAGCAGCAGATGGCCGAACTCCAGGCGCAGCGCACCAAATACGCGGACCGTTTCCGCGATCTGCCCGCCACCGAAGTCAAGGCCGTGCAGCTGCAGCGCGACGCGAAGGTCGCGGAAGACATCTACGTGCTGCTGCTCAACCGCGTGCAGGAGCTGTCCGTGCAGAAAGCGGGTACGGGCGGCAACGTGCATATCGTCGACGCCGCGCTGCGCCCTGGTTCGCCCATCAAGCCGAAGAAGGCGCTGATCCTGTCGGCGGCAACGATACTCGGGCTGATCGTCGGCACGGGTTTCGTGTTCCTGCGCCGCAATATGTTCAAGGGCATCGACGACCCCGAAACGGTCGAGCGCACCTTCCATCTGCCCGTCTACGGCCTCGTGCCGCTGTCGGCCGAACAGGCGCTGCTGGAGAGCGCCGCGGTGCGCGGCGGCACGCGCCAGCGCGCGGTGCTCGCCAACGCGAAGCCGAAGGACGTGTGTATCGAAAGCCTGCGCAGTCTGCGCACGTCGATGCAGTTCACGCTGCAGGACGCGCGCAACCACATCGTGATGTTCACGGGGCCGCTGCCGGGCGTCGGCAAGAGTTTCCTGACGATCAACCTCGCCGTGCTGCTCGCGCATTCGGGCAAGCGGGTGCTGATGATCGACGGCGACATGCGGCGCGGCGCGCTCGAAAAGCATCTGGGCGGCTCGCAGGACAACGGCCTGTCGGAACTGCTGAGCGGCCAGATTTCGCTGGACGATGCGCTGCGTGCAACGGAAATCGACAACCTGTCGTTCATCTCGTGCGGACGCCGTCCGCCGAACCCGTCCGAACTGTTGATGTCGCCGCGCCTGCCGCAATACCTCGAAGGGCTGGCCAAGCGCTACGACGTGATCCTGATCGACACGCCGCCCGTGCTGGCCGTGACCGACGCGTCGATCATCGGCGGCTATGCGGGCTCGACGTTCTTCGTGGTGCGCTCGGGCATGCACAGCGAAGGCGAGATCGCCGACGCCTTGAAGCGCCTGCATTCGGCGGGCGTGCACGTGCAGGGCGCGATTTTCAACGCGATGCCGCCGCGTGCGCGCGGCAACTACGACCGCAGCTACGCGGCCGTGCAGGAATACCTGAGCACCTGATGCGCGCGCCGGCCTTGCCCGCGCGGCGAGGCCACGCGCCATCGACCAAGCCACGGAGAGTACAGGATGAAGATAACGGTACTGGTGCCGACCTTTCGCCGCCCGCAAGATCTCGCGCGCTGTCTCGCGGCCTTGCAGAAGCAGGAGCGCGTGCCCGACGAAGTCGTGGTGGTCGCGCGTCCCGATGATGAAGCGACCCACGCATGCCTCGCCGATCCCCTCGTGGTCGGCGCGTTGCCGCTGAACGTCGCGGCCGTCGAAGTGCCGGGCCAGGTGGCCGCGCTCAATCGCGGCCTGGATGCCGCGACAGGCGACGTGATCGCGATCACCGACGACGACGCCGCGCCGCACGCCGACTGGGTGCGCCGCATCGGCGCCGCGTTCGAGAGCGATCCGCGTCTGGGCGCGCTCGGCGGCCGCGACTGGGTGCATCAGAAGGGCGGCGTGCTCGACGGCTCGCGCTTTCTGGTCGGCAAGATGATGAAGTCGGGCAAGATCATCGGCAATCATCACCTCGGCGTCGGCGAAGCGCGCGAGGTCGATCTGCTCAAGGGCGCTAACATGAGCTACCGGCGCGACGCGGTGCGCTCGATCCGCTTCGACGGCCGTTTGCGCGGCGCGGGCGCGCAGGTGCACAACGACATGGCCTTCAGCATGAGCGTGAAGAACGCGGGCTGGAAGCTGGTCTACGACCCGCGCGTCGCCGTCGATCATTACCCCGCCGAACGCTTCGACGAGGACCGCCGCGATGCGCAGTCGCTGACGGCGGTGCGCAATGCCGCTTATAACCTGCATCTGATCTTGCGCGAGCAGTTGCCCGCCGGGCAGCGCGAAATTGCGTGGTGGTGGTATGCCCTCGTGGGCACGCGCGTCTATCCGGGCGCGGTGCATGCGATGCTCGCGTTGACGTCGAAAGGCGCGCGCACCAAGCTCGCGCGCTGGCGCGCCGTGCGCACGGGCGCTCGCGAAGCGCGTCGCGCGTTCGCGCAGCAGCGTGGCACGGGCACGGGGGTGCACGCATGACGACGAAGGTCCACGTACACCTGTTTTACGGCGCTGATCCGCGCTTCTATCGCCCGGGCGAGAACATCGGCTGCCTGTATGGCTATCACCATGCCGAGTCCGACGAATTCCAGTTGAGCTATTCGCAGGACGCGAAGGAAAGCAAGCCGGTGCGCCTCGTGCGGCGTGCGCTGAAGACGCTGCTCGGTTTCGACCTGATTCACACGCTGCGTAATCGCGATGAGATGCTGCGCTCGGACGTCATCTGGACGCATACGGAGCAGGAATGGCTGTCGGCCGCGCTGATGCTGCTGATGAACGGCAAGCGCCAAACGCAACCGCTGTTGCTCGCGCAAAGCGTGTGGCTGATCGACAAGTGGCCGAACTATGGGCTGCTGCGCCGCTGGTTCTATCGGAAGCTGATTGCGCGTGCCGATCTCCTGACGACGCTCGCGCGCGACAACGCCGAACTGTGCCGCGAGTATTTCGGCCGCGACGCGACGCAGCTTTTCTACGGGCTGAACACGCGCGATTTCCCCGTGCAGCAGCCGAAGGCATGGCAACCGGATACGCCGCTGCGCATCGCGGCCATCGGCAACGATCGCGACCGCGACTGGGAGACGCTGATCAAGGCCGTCGGCAACGATCCGCGCTTCGCGGTGCGGCTCGCGACGCGCCGGCGCATCCCGCGTGCGCTGCGCTCGCTGAACGTGCAGGTCGCGCCCGCCGCGGGCCTGAAAAAACAGCGTGAACTGTACGACTGGGCCGACGTGGTCGTCGTGCCGCTGCGACCGAATACGCATGCCTCCGGGATCACGGTGATGCTGGAAGCCGCCGCCGTCGGCAAGCCGATGGTGGTGACGAACGTTGGCGGCTTGCAGGATTATTTTTCGGCCCGCGCGGCGGCGTATGTGCCGCCGTTCGACGCCGACGCGCTGCGCGAGGCGCTGCTCGGCCTCATCGCGTCGCCGGACAAAGCGCTGCAACAGGCGCAGGCAGCATCGATGCAGCTCGTGTCGCGCGATCACACGACCCAGCACTATGCGCAGCAGCACGTGAAGCTCACGCGCGATCTGCTGCGCCGGCAAGCGCAGCACGCGCATCCCGCGCAGCAGACGAACGCCGGTGGAAACACGCGCGTGCCGTCGCAGAGCCGGGGAGGGATGTAAGCGATGTCCTCCATTGCACGAGCCGGGATGGACAGCGCCGCGCGCGCCGTCAAGAGCATGAAGGGCGAAAGGCGCCAGAAGAGCGAGTGGCTGCCGCCCGCATTGCTGTGGCTCGTCACGGTCATGTTGATCGTCGCGCATCAGGGCACGGTGCTGACGCTCGCGTTCCCGGTGCTGTCGATCGCCGTGGGTTTCTGGCTGTACTTCAAGGCGCCCGCGAAGTACGTCGGCTACATGTGGTGGCTGTGGTTCCTGAGTCCGGAAGTGCGGCGTCTCGCCGACTGGTCCAAAGGCGCGTTCACGCCGACCAGCCTGATCCAGGTCGCGCCCCTCGCCGTGACGATGATCAGCGGGCTGTCGCTGATCCGCTTCTACCCCGTGCTCGCGCAACGGCGCGGTCTGCCCGTCCTGCTGGCGCTGGCAGGGCTTGCGTATGCCTTCATGATCGGCGTCGTCTCCAGCGGCCCGCTGGCGGCCCTGTACGACCTCGCGAACTGGGTCTATCCGATCCTGATCGGCTTTCACATCATGGCGCACTCGCGCCAGTACCCGGAGTTCCGCGAGACCATCATCAATACTTTCATCTGGGGCATGCTGCTGATGGGCGGCTACGGCCTCGTGCAATTCTTCGTCATGCCGCAGTGGGACGCGCTGTGGATGCTCGGCTCGCAGATGAACTCGCAGGGCGACCCGGTGCCGTTCGGCGTGCGCGTATTCAGCACGATGAATTCATCGGGTCCGTTCGCGCTCGCGATGATGGGCGCGATGGTCTACGTGATGGCCGCGAACCATCGCGTGCGCTGGGTGGCGGGCGCGCTCGGCTTCCTGTCGTTTTGTCTCTCACTGGTGCGCTCGACGTGGGGCGGCTGGGTCATCGCGATGCTGATCCAGCTCGCCAAGTCGAACAACAAGGTGCGTATCCGGATCGTCGCGAGCGCGGTGCTGCTGGTTGGCCTGTGCGTGCCGCTGCTCGCCATCGGCCCGGTCGCCGAGCGGATGCAGGCGCGCCTCGACACGATCGTCAATCTGCACGACGACCAGAGCTACGCCGCGCGTAACGAGTTCTACGCGACCTTCGCGAAAACCGCGTTCACCGACGTGACGGGCGAAGGGCTGGGCGCGACGGGCACCTCGACCAAGCTGTCGAACGACGGCGGCCAGCTCGGCCAGTACGGCAACTTCGACAGCGGCGTGATGAACATTCCGTTCGTGCTCGGCTGGCCGGGCACGCTGCTGTACATGTCGGGCGTGATCTGGCTGCTGCTGCGCGCGCTGCGCGCCTCGTTCAAGCTGCGCGACGACAAGTTCGCCTCGGCTTCGCTGTCGCTCGCGCTGGCGATCTTCGCGATGCTCGTCTTCACCAATTCGCTCGTCGGCACGGGCGGCCTGCTGCTCTTCATGGGCGTGTTTTCGATTATTTCCGCGGCGCACTGGCAGAAGCTGAACCGGCGCCGCCAATCATTCTTTCCTGGAGGCCACTGATTGAGAGTCGCCATCGTCACGCACGTAGTGCGTCATAACGACGGGCAGGGCCGCGTCAATCACGAGATCGCGCGCGCGGCGCTCGACGAGAACATCGAGGTCACGCTGGTCGCCTCGCATGTCGCGCCCGAACTGCTCGAACATCCGCTGGTGCGCTGGGCGCCCGTGAAAATCGGCCGCTTCTGGCCGACCAATCTGCTGCGCCAGCAGGTGTTCGCGTTGAAGAGCGCGTGGTGGCTGCGCAAGCACCGCGCCGAATACGACGTGCTGCACGTCAACGGCTTCATCACGTGGATGCCTGCCGACGTAAACACCGCGCACTTCGTCCATAGCGGCTGGTTCAACAGCAAGTACTACCCGTTCGGTTTGAGCAAGGGGCTGTGGTCCGCGTACCAGTTCGTCTATACGCGCGTGAATGCCGTGCTGGAAGGCTGGGCATACCGGCGCTCGCGCGTGATCACGGCCGTGTCGCAGAAGGTCGCGACCGAGATTGCCGCGATCGGTCTCACGCCGCGCAACCGGCTCGACGTGATCTACAACGGCGTCGATACACAGGGCTTCGCCGCCGCGCACGGCGACCGCACGCGCTTCAAGTTGCCCGAGGACAAATTCCTGCTGCTGTTCGTCGGCGATCTGCGCACGCCGCGCAAGAATCTCGGCACGGTGCTCAAGGCGTTGACGCATCTGCCCGAACGCGTCCATATCGCGGTGGCGGGTTATCTGCCGGGCAGTCCGTATCCGGACGAAGCGAAAGCGCTCGGCATCGCGGATCGCGTGCATTTTCTCGGTCTCGTCAAGGAGATGCCCGTGCTGATGCATTCCGTCGATGCGTACGTGTTTCCGTCGCGCTACGAGGCGATGAGCCTGTCGCTGCTCGAAGCGATGGCGGCGGGCCTGCCGGTGGTGACGGCACACACGGCTGGCGGGGCGGAGATCATCACGCCCGAATGCGGCATCGTGCTCGACGATCCCGACGATCCGCAGGCGCTCGCGCAAGCCGTGGGACGTCTCGCATCGGATGACGCGCAACGGCTCGCGATGGGCCGCGCGGCCAACGAACTCGCAACGGGCTTCGGCTGGGCGCGCATGGCGCAGCAGTACATCGCGCTGTACCGGCAGATTGCGGGGCAGCGCGAAGACCGCCGCCGCACCAGGAACCCCAATGACAACGACGCCGAAGCGCTGGCGCCGAATGTGCTCGCGGGCCCGCAACGCGCGGATCGCGCGTGACGCGCACCGCTCGATGCGCACATCGACAACGACAAGGAAAGCACACACCATGACCACTCGTTCCATCAAATCGCTGCAGATCGGCATGCACTGGTTTCCCGAGCGCGCGGGCGGTCTCGACCGCATGTATTACTCGCTGATCGGCGCGTTGCCCGGCGCGGGCGTCGAAGTGCGCGGCGTCGTGGCGGGCTCGGCGCGCGTCGCGCAGGACACCAACGGCGCGATCCAGGGCTTCGGCTCAGCGGCGCAATCGCTGCCGCTGCGCCTGATGGCCGCGCGCCGCGCGCTGCGCCGCGAGATTCGCGAGCAGCGTCCCGACGTGATCTCGTCGCACTTCGCGCTGTACACCTTTCCGGGTCTCGACGCGATGCGCGGCATTCCGCAGGTGTCCCACTTCCAGGGACCGTGGGCCGACGAAAGTCATGTCGAAGGCGCGGACTCGCTCGGTCAGCGCGCCAAGCGCTATCTCGAGCAGACCGTGTATGCGCGTTCGTCGCGGCTGATCGTGCTGTCCGATGCGTTCGGCCGCATTCTGACGTCGCGCTACGGCATTCCCGCCGACCGCGTGCGCGTCGTGCCGGGCTGCGTGAACGTCGACCAGTTCAATCTGCCGTTGACGCAAAACGAAGCGCGGCTGCGCCTGCAGTTGCCGCTTGGCCGGCCCATCGTGCTGGCCGTGCGGCGGCTCGTGCGGCGCATGGGTCTCGAAGATCTGATCGATGCCGTGAAGGTCGTCAAGCGCCGCAATCCGGACGTGCTGCTGCTGATCGCAGGGAAGGGGCGCTTGCAGCAGGAGTTGCAGCAGCGCATCGACGATGCCGGTCTCGGCGACAACGTGAAGCTGCTCGGCTTCGTGCCGGACGAGCATCTGGCCGCGCTGTATCGCGCGGCCAATATCAGCGTCGTGCCGACCGTGGCGCTCGAAGGGTTCGGGCTGATCACCGTCGAATCGCTGGCGTCGGGAACGCCCGTGCTGGTGACCCCCGTGGGGGGGCTGCCGGAAGCGGTAGCGGGGCTGTCGCAGGATCTCGTGCTGCCCTCGACGGGCGCGGATGCGATCGCCGAGGGCCTGGGCAAGGCGCTGGATGGAACGATCAGATTGCCGGACCCGGATGCGTGCCGGGCGTATGCGCGGGCCAACTTCGACAATCCGGTGATCGCGAAGCGGGTTGCGGCCGTGTACAACGAGGCGATCCAGGCAGCGGCGTAGGGCGGATAGAGAGCGATCAGGGGAGGGACGGCCGCGAGCCGTCCCTTTCTTTTTACGGCGCGCCCGGCGGCGAGGCAGGTCTCGCTCATCGGGTTGCTATAATTCCGATATTTAAGGAATTATTGACGTTTCTTGTCTGTCGCGAGTCTTAATTCCTGAAAAATCAGAACTATTGACAGTTCACACGCTCTTTCCTCATAATTCCGATATTCTCGTAATTATTCGTCTCGCGGCGTTCGCTGAACAGTTTATTCCTGGAATTCCGGAACTATGGCTCGCACCTTGCCTCGACCTACGGCCGTCAATCCACTGGCTCACGACATGGCAGCCTTGGGCCGGCTCGTGCGCAACCGGCGTGCGCAAAGCGAGCTTCGCATCGACGACGCCGCCGACATGCTCGGCATCTCCAAAGACGTGCTATCGCGTCTGGAAAACGGCCGGTCGGTCAGTCTCGACAAGGTGTTCAAGGTGTTGAACGGTCTCGGCCTCAACATGCTGGTTTTTACGAACCAGCAAACCAGCGCCGTGCTCGATGCCGTCCAACCGTTCAACCCGAACACGGCCTCAGATACGCCGCCGGAGGCGTCCTGATGCCTCATGCCCTTCACGTAACGGCTCACGAAGGCGCAGTCGGCCGCCTCGACTTCGACGCGCAACAAAGCCTCTACCGCTTCGCGTACGACACACAATGGCCCGCGCGCAGGCATGCGTTTCCGCTGTCTCCACACATCCCGCTGTCAGGCGACGAGCCGCCGGCGGGCGCCGTGCATCGATTCATCGCCAATCTGTTGCCGGAAGGGCGGGCACTCGATGTCGCGTCGGTCGTGTATCAGGTGTCGAAAGACAACACCTATGGGCTGATCCGGATGCTCGGCAAGGAGCCCGTCGGCGCATTGAGCTTTCTCGCCGCGGACGATGACGGCAACCCCGTTCCCCCGCAAGAACGGCCGCCCGCGCGCCGGGAAATTTCACCCGACGAACTGAGCCAGCGCATCCGCGAGCGCGACGTGATTCCGTTCCCTGTGTGGGACGGCAAGGTTCGTCTGTCGGTAGCGGGCTATCAGGACAAGCTGCAAGTACTGGTGGAAGGCGAGCGCATCGCGCTTGCCGACGGACCGCTCAGTTCGACGCACATCCTGAAACCGGAATCGCGCAGCCCCGTGACACCCTGCATGGTCGCCAACGAGCACTACTGCATGACGCTGGCGTCCCGCATGGGACTGCCGACCGCGCCCGTTTCGATCCGTCGCATTCCCGAGCCGATCCTGCTGATCGGGCGGTTCGACCGGACGGTCGAGCGGGACCCGTCGGATGGCGAGTCCGTACAGGCGGTGCGCCGCCGCCATGTGATCGACGGCTGCCAGGCACTCGATCTACCCGTCACGTTCAAATACGAGCGGAATTTCGGCAACACGCCGGACGTGCGCAACATACGCGAAGGTGTGAGCTTCGAAAAACTGTTCGCGCTTCAGCGGCATCTCGACAATCCCGCTGCCGCGCGCACTTTCATGATCCGGTGGGCGCTGTTTCAACTGCTGATCGGCAACAGCGACGCACACGGAAAAAACCTGTCCTTTTTCATGCACGGCGGCGGCCTCGAACCTGCGCCGCTGTATGACCTGGTGTCCGTCAATGCTTATGGCGAGCGCGTCGAGCAGGACATGGCGATGGGCTACGGCGACGTATTCCGGCTCGATGAAATTACGCCGTTCGCACTGGCGGATTTCGCGCGGCGAACGGGCACGCTGCCGCGCTTTCTCGGCCGCGAAATGACGCGCATGGCGCAGGCCGCGAAGGCGCTCGCGCCCGAACTGGCGCGCTCGGACGCCTACGTCGGCGACGAACGCGCGCTGGTGCATACCATCTCGGACTTCATCGGCGTGCAGGCCGAGCGCCTGTTGCAGTTCGCCCCGATGGTCCCGCAGGTCGATCGCAAGCTGCTTTAGAAAAGCAAAAGGGCGCTTCACGCGCCCTTTTTCTGTCAGCGGCGGGAAGGCACTATCAGCACGACACGCCGTTCTGGTTCCGCGCAACATCCGCCTCGACCATCATCTTGCACAGATGTTCGAGCGTGGTCTCCGGCTTCCAGCCGAGCTTGTCGCGCGCCTTGTCCGCGCAGCCGATCAGCAGATCGACTTCGGCAGGGCGGTAGAACTTCGGGTTCACACGAATCAGCGTCTTGCCCGTGCGCACGTCGATACCCTTTTCGTTCTCGTTGCGGCCCGACCATTCGAGCTGGTATCCGGCAGCGGCGAACGCCATCTTCACGAAGTCTCGCACCGTCTCCGTGCGGTTCGTCGCGAGCACGTAGGTGTCGGGTTCATCCGCCTGCAGCATGCGCCACATGCCTTCCACGTACTCGAGCGCGAAGCCCCAGTCGCGCTTCGCATCGAGATTGCCGAGTTCGAGCACATCGGCCTTGCCGAGCTTGATCTTCGCGACCGTGTCGGTGATCTTGCGTGTGACGAACTCCCGGCCGCGCAGCGGCGATTCGTGATTGAACAGGATGCCGCTCGTCGCGAACATGCCATACGACTCGCGATAGTTGATGGTCGACCAGTGCGCGAACAGCTTGGCGACGCCATACGGGCTGCGCGGATAGAACGGCGTCTCCTCGCGTTGCGGCACGGCCTGCACCTTGCCGAACATTTCCGACGTCGACGCCTGGTAGAAACGCATCTTCGGATTCACCGTGCGGATGCCTTCGAGCAGGTTGAGCACGCCCACGCCCGTGACCTGCGCCGTCGTCGAAGGCTGGTCGAACGACACTCCGACGAAGCTCTGCGCCGCGAGGTTATACAGTTCGTCGGCCTGCACGGTGTCGAGCAGACGCAGCGTCGAGCCCGCGTCGGTCAGATCGTGCTCGACGAGTTGCAGATTCGGATTGTCCATCACGCCGAGTTCTTCCATCCGCCAGAAATTGACGGAGCTGGTGCGGCGATACGTGCCTGTAACCTGATAGCCCTTGCCGAGCAACAGTTTCGTCAGATAGGCGCCGTCCTGGCCGGATACGCCCGTGATAATAGCCTTGCGTTGTGTGGTCATGAGTTGCCTCTCGTCGGGTTGTCGGAAGTGGAGTGAAGAGGGGATGCGGTGCGCGGCGGCTCGCGCGTCGAGTCGGCTGCGACGGCGGACACGCGCCGCACGAGGGGATCGATTACCTGAAAATCCTGCTGCGCCTTCACGCGATACAGCTCGGGCTTCGGATGCGCGCCGTCGGACATATGGGTCTTCCAGTCGGCCATCGCGGAGATTTGCGCGTAGTGGTCGACGAGCGGGACCTGCTGTTCGGCCGCGACGCGCCGCGTCATGGCGGCCATTGCTGCGAGCCGTGCATTCAGACGCCCATCGGGCATCGGGTTCGCGGTCTGCAGCACGGGCAGCTTGCCGAGCGCCTGCGCGGTCTTCACGAGGTCGGTTTCGGCCTGATAGAACTGCTCGGGCGTCTGGTTGTGCATCACTTCGTTGATGCCGTAGTTGATCGTGACGATCTGCGCATTCGACGCCGCCAGGCGGTCTTTCCACGGGCCGTTGCGGCCCGGGCCCGTGCCGTCGCGCAATTGCGTCGCCATCGTGCCGCCGACGCCGTCATTCACGACCGATACGCGCGCGCCGTATTTCGCGCGCAATGCGTCCTGCAGATACGTCACCGCGTTCTCGGCGCGTGGCCCGCAGCGGCCGTCGCTGCACGAAATGCCGAGCGTGGTCGAGTCGCCGTAGGCTTCGATCAGCACCTGGGGCTGCGCGCGCTCTTGCGCATGCGCGAGCGTCAGCGCGCACAGGAGCACGTACGGCGCGGCACGCAGCAGCAGCGCGCGCGTCATGCGCTAGTCCTCGATGCTTCGCGTGCCGCGTGCAACACGGCGTCTGGCTGCTGGCCACGTGTCGCGCTGCCATGAATCAGGCGGCGCTCGAAGCCGAACCACGATGCGCTTGCATAAGCCAGCGTGATCGCGAGCGCCAGCGTGGCCGTCACATAGCGGTTGAAATGCAGCGGCCAGAGCGCGTAGAGAACACTCAGATGGATCAGGTAGATCGTGTAGCTGATCGTGCCGATATAGACGAGCACGGGATTGCACAGCACGCGCTTGACGATGCCCTTGCTCTGCAGCGCGATCACGACGACCGACGTGCACAGCAACAGCGACACGCTATACAGCCCCGCATTCGACAGCGGCGTATTGGCCGCGCGAAAACGCGGATAGTGCAGATGCAGCCACGCGAGCACGGCCAGCGCGACGCACACGCCGAGCACGGCCAGCAGCCTGAAGGGCGCAAGCGCGTTCGCATCGCGCCGCACGGCAACGGCGAGCAGCGCGCCCGCCGCGAGCAGATCCATGCGGAACGGCGTCAGGTAATAGATCGGCCAGAACGAATCGAACCACGGCGTCGCGACGGCGCGCAGCACGGGAACCAGCACGATCAGCGCGCCCGCGACATAGCCAAGCGCGCGCTCGGGCACGAGCAGGATCACGAACGGCCAGACAATGTAGAACTGCTCTTCGACGGCGAGCGACCACAGCACGTTCAGGCTGTCATGGCCGCTCTGGTTGAGCGCATCGCCGATATTCGTCGCGAAGAACGCATACCACTCCCAGTGCTGCGCCCAGCCGAAGCCGAACAGCAGCGACGACACCGCCATCAGCAGCAGATACGGCGGCAGGATGCGGCGCGCGCGGCGTGCGTAGAAGTAGCTGAAATACGATTGATGGCGCGCCTTGCGGTCCAGCAGAATGCCCGTGATCAGAAAGCCGCTCAGCACGAAGAACAGATCGACGCCCATCCACAGCGGCGCCTTCAGCGCATGCTGCGCGAACACCGCAAGCACGGCGATCGCGCGCAAGCCGTCGAGCTGGACGATGCGTCGCTGGTAAGAGGGCGGGGCGGGCAGGGTGCTGGCTGTCATGAGCGTCCGTGTATGCGCCTGATGCGGCAGTCAATGGGCCATGCACGGTGTCGCGAGGCGATCACCATGAAGACGATAAAAGCGGGTTTGATTCTAGGTAAATAAAAACCCTAAAAAACACGAATGAAATAAACGAATTGATTTGAATAGCGGAAAGCCGATTTTCATATCTGCATACGGCCGGTTACACCTCGATACATAGTCGCGGCGCGAGCCGGTAAGAAGTCCGGTTCCGATCGTCGGATCGGTAAATCGCAGCTGATTTCAAGCAAAAAATTCCCGAAAAAAATGCGGAGCAAATTTTTTTCCGATTTCTTTTCGTGCGATTCAACCGACGAATAATTTTGAATTATTTGCGATTTTCGTCCTTCATTCTTTGCACTTACCGTTAAGCGCTGATTGGATCAATGCGCATTAACGCCACTGCGCGCATTGCGCTGCCATTCGAATTTCCACATTGCATCCGGCGATAGCGCACCGTCATCGCCCGCCTTCGTTTCGCCTCGACTGGAGAACTCGCGTTGTCCCGACTCACGCTTGCCCGCGCGATGTGCGCGTTTGCCCTTCTCGCGACACTGCATGCGTTCGCCGAACCCGCGCTGAACGTGCAGACGTCATGGATCGGCAATACCTTCGGCTTTGGCGACGGTGCGTGGACGCAGATCAACATCACGGCGCTCGCGGTCTCGCCCGACGGCAAGGTCTACACGAACGCGCCGTGGGACGAGAGCGGCGCGGAGGCGAGCGTCTATCAGAATGGCAAGATGCTCGGCTTCGCGGGCGGCACGCATGGCTGGGGCAACAGCGGCGGCAACGCGATCGCGATCAACCAGCGTTATGCGTACGTGGCTGTCGGCGTCGGCAACGAGAAGGGGCATCTCACCGGCCAGGGTGTCTGGCCGGACAAGGGCCGCCAGTGGTACGGCATCTCGCGGCGCGAGATCGGCGATACGAAGCGCGTCGCCGCGTTCCAGCCCGCCGTGAGCAGCCTCGATCCGCATGCGAAGGCGGCCGCCGCGTTCGCAATGGTCAACGACGTGCCGACGGGCACGCGTGGCGACATCAACGGGCTCGCGGCAAGCGATACGACGCTCTATGCGTCGAACACGTCGCAGAACCGCATCGAGGTGTACGACGCCGAATCGATGCAGCGCAAGGCGCAATGGAGCGTGCCTGAACCGGGGCGCATCGCGCGCGCAGGCGACGGCACGCTATGGGTGCTGACCAGCACGCTCGGCGACAAGCCGAAAGTCGCGCACCTGGATGCCAACGGCCAGCGCCTGAAAGACGAGTTGCCACTGCCCGCCGACACGGTCGCCGTCGACATCGCCACCGATCCGCAAGGCCGCGTGCTGATCGCCGATAACGGTCCGCGTCAGCAGGTGCTGTTCTTCGGCAAGCGCGACGGCGGCTATGCGCTGACAGCGACGCTCGGCGAGCGCGGCGGCATTTTCTCGGGCGTCGCAGGCAAGCCGGGACCGCAGCGCTTCAACGGACTCACGGGCGTCGGCGTCGACGCGCGCGGCAACGTCTACGTCTCGACCAACGGCATCGGTCCGCGCTTCGAGCCGACGGGCGCGGGCCTCGGCGCGACGCTCGAAAGCTATGCGCCCGACGGCAGGCGCGTGTGGCAGGTCGAAGGGCTGTTGTTCGTCGATGGCGCGTGGATGGACCCGTCGCGGCCCGACAGCGTCTACACGGGCAACAAGCGCTTCACGCTCGATCTGTCGAAGCCGGCGGGCCAGCAATGGACCTACGCGGGCTTCCTGACGAACCGTTTCAGGTATCCCGACGATCCCGTCTTCAACACCGACCAGTGGCCGGGCCTGCCCATCGCCCGCAAGCTGAAGGGCCGCACGTTCCTGTTCCTCACGGACATGTACGCGGACCATCTGAAGATCTATCGCTTCGACGGCGGCCGCGACGGCGAGACGGCGACGCCCTCGGGCTTTATCGCGGGCCGCGAGCGCGCCGTGCTGAAGGTGCCGAATGCGCCGAAGGGCGGCGACTGGATCTGGCGCGACAGCAACGGCAACGGCCGCTTCGACGCCGACGAGTTCACGCCGAACACGACGGGCACGCACCTCGCGGGCGGTTGGGGCTGGTGGGTCGACACCAACGGCGACATCTGGCGCGCGCGCGATTCGAAGGGCATCAACCGCTTCCGCTTCGGCGGTCTCGATGCGAAGGGCAACCCCGTCTATTCGTACACGGACATGACCTCATACCCGGTGCCGCAACCGTTCAGCGAAATCAAGCGCGCAATCTACGACCCGCAAACCGATTCGATGTACGTGACGGGCTACACAACTGAAGCACCGTTCGACCGCGGCTTCTGGAAGGAAGTGGGCCGCGTGATGGTGCGCTACGACAAGTGGTCGAGCGGCAACCCCGTTGCGCGCTACACGTTGCCGCTGCCGTGGGACACGAAAGCGAAGCCCGTCTCGACGCTGATTGGCCTCACCGTCGAAGGCAAATACGTATTCGCCGTCGAGCCCGTCGGCACCGTCCATGTCTACGACAAGGAGACGGGCACGCCTGTCGGCACGATGCAGCCGGGGCCAGAAGTGGGCCACGCATCGGGCTGGGTCGACGTGCCCAACGGCATCAGCGCGTCGCGCCGCGACGACGGCGAGTACCTCGTGTTCGTCGAGGAAGACGCGCGCGGCAAGGTGCTGATGTACCGCTGGAAACCCGCATCGAAGACATAAACACGACGCTTCTCCACCCACACGCTACCCAAACCTATGACTGACCAGAAAGGCATCCGATGGATAAAGGCATCCTCAGAAACGTAGTGATCAACCTGATCGGGCTGGTGCTGCCGACGTTTGTATCGCTCGTCACGGTGCCGTCGTACATCAGGCTGCTGGGCGTCGAACGCTACGGCGTGATCGCCCTCGTCTGGACGCTGATCGGCTACTTCAGCATTCTCGACCTCGGCATGAGCATGGCCGCGCAGAACCACATCTCGAAGGCGCGCGCGTCCAACGATGAACAGGCCTGCGAGCAGGTGTTCTGGAGCGCGACATGGCTGAACCTGGCGACGGGTATCGTCGGCGGGCTCGTCATCTATTTCGGCGCGGCGCTCTATACCGCGTATTTCTCGAAGGTGTCGCCCGAGTTGCAGCATGAAGTCTATATGGCGCTGCCTTGGCTCGCGGTGGCGATACCGCTGGCCAACGTGTCCTGGGTGTTCGCGGGCGCGATCAACGGCGCGGAGCGATTCGGCATCTACAACACGAACCAGACGCTCGGCACGTTCCTGTTCCAGCTGCTGCCGCTCGCCGCTGCATGGATGATGGGGCCGACCTTGCAGAACGTGCTCGCGGCGGCGGTGGTCGCGCGATTGCTCGCCGCGATCCTGCTCGGACGTTCCGCGCTCAACGTGCTCGGCATCCGCCATATCCGCGCGCCGCAGTTCAAGGTGGCGAAGGGGCTCTTCAACTTCGGCGGCTGGATGCTGATTGCAAGCATCTCGGGGATGGTCGCCGAGTCGCTCGACCGCGTGATGCTCGGCACGAGTCTCGGCGCGCGTTTCGTCACGTACTACACGGTGCCGCAGAACCTCGTCACGCGTCTGAACATCGTGCCGACGGCGCTGCAGCGCACGCTGTTTCCGCGCCTGTCGGCCGTGGACCGCAACGATGCCGACGTCATCATGCGGCAGTCGCTCGAATTCCTGAACGGCGTGTTCACACCCATTGCGCTCGTTGCGATCATCGTGCTCGAGCCCTTCCTGCATGCGTGGGTGGGCAGCGAAGTCGCCGACGCGGGCGGCCCCGTGGGGCGCATCCTGATCATCTCCGTGTGGCTCGTCGGCCAGGCGAACCTCGCGCGCATTCTCATCCAGTCGCAGGTGCATCCTGCGACAGCCGCGCGTCTCGGCCTGTTCGAACTGCCTTTCTTCGCAGGCGCGCTGTGGTTCGGCATTGCGCACTTCGGGCTGACGGGCGCCGCTGTCGTCGTGGCCGCGCGCGGACTGTTCGACTACGTCGCGCTGCTCAAACTGTCGGCGATTCACGCGCGTCCGATCGTGCTCGACATGCTCGCGCATCTTGCCTTTCTGGTGGGCACCTTGTGGCTCGCCACCTTGCTCTCCAGCCTGCCGATGGCCATTGCCGCGGGCGCGCTCATCGTGAGCGCGAACGTCGCGTGGTCGCTCACGATGACCCCTGCATTGCGCGATCTTGCGCGTTCGCTGCTTGTGCGTCTGAAGTTGCGACTCAATCCGAGGAATAGCGCATGAACCACGATATCGTTGAAGAAGACCTCCTGCGTCCCACGCCCGTGACGCGCGATGCGGGCCGCGATCTCATCACGACCTCGCCCGTTGCGAAGCCGCCTGCGGCACGGCGCGGCGCGCGCAGCGTCGGGCCCGTGCGCGTCGCGATCATTCACGACTGGCTCGTCACCTATGCGGGCGCCGAGCGCGTGCTCGAACAGATCGTCGCGTGCTTTCCGGACGCGGACCTGTTCAGTCTCGTCGACTTCCTCGACGACCGCACGTTCCTGCGCGGCAAGTCCGTGACGACATCCTTCATCCAGAAGCTGCCGAAGGCGCGCACGAAGTACCGCAGCTATCTGCCGCTGATGCCGCTCGCGATCGAACAGCTCGACGTCTCCGCGTACGACGTCGTGATCTCGAGCAGTCATGCCGTCGCGAAGGGCGTGCTGACGGGCCCGGACCAGGTGCATATCAGCTACGTGCATTCGCCGATTCGCTATGCGTGGGATCTGCAGCATCAGTATCTGCAGCAGTCGAAGCTGACGAGCGGGCCGAAGTCCGCGTTGGCGCGGATGATCCTGCATTACATGCGCAACTGGGATATCCGCACGTCGAATTCCGTCGATGCGTTCGTCGCGAACTCCGAGTTCATCGCACGGCGCATCCACAAGGTCTATCAGCGCGATTCCGAAGTGATCTTTCCGCCCGTCGACGTCGAGGCGTTCTCGCTGTGCGAAGAGAAGGACGACTTCTATCTGACGGCCTCGCGCATGGTGCCGTACAAGAAGATCGACCTGATCGTCGAGGCGTTCGCGCGGATGCCCGAGCGCAAGCTGGTGGTGATCGGCGACGGCCCCGACATGCAGAAGGTGCGCGCGAAGGCGACGCCGAACGTGCAGATCATGGGTTATCAGCCGTTCAATGTGTTGCGCGATCACATGCGGCGCGCGAAGGCGTTCGTGTTCGCAGCGGAAGAAGACTTCGGCATTTCCGTGGTGGAAGCGCAGGCATGCGGCACGCCCGTGATTGCATACGGCAAGGGCGGGGCGCTCGAAACCGTGCGTGACCAGTACGAGTCGCATCCGACGGGAATCTTCTTCAACGAGCAGACGGCCGATTCGATCATCGGCGCGGTGGAGGATTTCGCCGACGACCCCGCGCGCTTCAGGCCCGCCGATTGCCGCGCCAATGCCGAGCGTTTTTCGGTCCGGCATTTCCGCGAGCGCTTCTTCGGCTTTGTACGCGAAACGGTGCCCGCGCTGCAGGGGGCGACGCTGCCTGTGGATGAACCGCCCGCGAAGGTGGGCGACCAGAAGCCGGTGTCGAGCGCCTTGCGGGTGCTGGCGATCGATCAGAGCGGCGTAATGGGTGGCGCCGAACTGTCGCTGCTGGAGGTCGTGAAGGCGCTCAGGGCGCGCGTGCAGGTGCTGCTGTTCGACGACGGGCCGTTCCGCATGGCGCTGCATCGCGAGGGCGTGGCCGTCGACGTGCTCGATCCCGGCGCGACGCGCGACATGCGCAAGCAGGGCGGCACGCCGCCCATCGCCAAGGCGGTGAAGAGCGTGGCGTCGCTGGTGCGCGCGACCGTGGTGCGGGCCCGTCAGAGCGACGTGATCTATGCGAACACGCAGCGGGCGATGGTGATTGGCGCGATTGCGGGGCGCTTCGCGAGGCGTCCGGTGGTCTGGCATCTGCGCGATATCGTGAGCCCGGAGCATTTCGGCAGCCGGCAGCTTGCGATCATCAAATGGTGCGCGAAACTGGGGCTGGCGCATGTGATCGCCAATTCCGCGGCGTCGGCGCGTGCGTTTGCCGAGCTGACCAATTTTGGCGACAGGCGCATCGATGTGGTGTTTAACGGGATTTCTGCTGCACCGTTCAGCGCGTTGCGGGAGACGCCGCAAAGCGTGCTGCGTGCGCGGCTGAAGCTGCCGCAGGATGCGTTTCTGGTGGGCTCGTTCAGTCGTCTTGCGCAGTGGAAGGGGCAGCATGTGTTGCTCGAGGCGATGGTGCTCAATCCGCAGATGCACGCGGTTCTAGTGGGCGCGGCACTGTTTGGTGAAGATGCCTATGAGGCCCGGTTACGCGAGTTTGTCGCGGCCAATGGGCTTGACGGGCGGGTGCATTTTCTCGGGTTTCAGGATGATGTCGCTGCGTGCATGTGTGCCGTCGATGTGGTTGCGCATACGTCGATTACGCCGGAGCCGTTTGGTCGTGTGATCGTTGAGGGGATGCTGGCCAGGCGGCCGGTCGTGGCGGCACGTGCTGGTGGTGTCGTTGAGATCATCGACGATGGTGTGAATGGGGTGATGTGCTCGCCTGGCGATGCGCATGCGCTGGCCGATACGCTCGCTGAGTTGCGGGCGGATCGGGCGCTGCGCGACAGGCTTGTTGCGAATGGGTATCAGACCGCTGTGCGGAAGTTTGGGACGCAGGCGTATGTCGAAGGGGTGGAGAGGATTCTTGCCAATGTGGCGAGTGGGGGGTAAGGGTTGAGGTTTTTTCTGTCTGTCTGCGACGCTGAGTGGTTTGCCTGGGTTTGAGCTGGCATCCGCGTTACGTTAGCGCGCTTCACGCGTCGCCCCTGTGCGGGGCGGCACCTACTTTTCTTTGCCGCCGCAA
>NZ_JAGUUD010000045.1:0-60674 GCF_020177535.1 Paraburkholderia sp. XV
GCGTGAGCCAGCCGCTTGTGCTCGATCACCGCGCCCTGATCGACTTCCGCGAGCTTGTCGTAGCGCCGGCACGCCAGCACCTGGCCATCGGCGCGGATCTCGATGCGCCCGTCCGGGTACTCCCAGACGTCGATGTACCGGTGCACCAGCCTGCGGTTATCCGGCGTGTCGTCGAGCAGGTACAGCACGCGGTCATACAGCACGGTCAGCGCCTTCGACACGCGGCGTGTCTCGCGCCAGGTCATCAGCAGGTCCAGATTCTCGTCCGCCCGCAGCGGCCGGTGCGCGTCGAACGCGCTCTTCGGCGGCTTCGCGAAGCGCGCGTTATAGGCCGCCACGAAGCAGGGCGCGTACGCGTTGGCTTGAGCGACCGTGCTGATGCCCTTCAGGCGCAGTTCCTTGACGAGCCGGTCCTGCAGCGTCAGGTGCGCGCGCTCCACGCGTCCCTTGGCCGGGCTGCTGTTGGCACAGAAGGTGTCGATGTTCAGCTCGTACATCGCACGGCCGAAGTGCGTCACGCTGCGGCCCGTCCTGCCGGCCGCCGGGCTGCGGAACACGCTGGCCCTGTCGCTGTAGAACGCGACCGGCTTGCCGTGACGCTCGATGTACGCGCGCGTCGCCTCGAAATAACTGAAGGTCGACTCGGTGGCCGTGAAGTGCAGCGTCATCAGCCGGCTGGTGGCATCGTCGACATACACCAGCAGCGTGCAGGCCGGCGCCCGGTCCTCGAACCAGCGGTGATCGCTGCCGTCGATCTGCACCAGTTCGCCCAGGCAGGCGCGCCGCGCCCGTGGCTGGTAGATCTTCGGCGGACGCTGCCGGCGTGGAATCCACAGTCCGGCGTCCGTCATCAGCCGGCGCACGGTTTCCTTCGACAGTACCAGCCCGTGGCACTCGCGCAGTTTCTCGCACGCGAGCGTCGGCCCGAAATCGGCATAGCGCTCGCGAATGATGGTCAGCGCACGCAGCGCCAGACCTTCGTCGAGTTTCCGGTTGCCCGGCTTGTCGCGTTTGCGCGAGGCCAGTCCAGCGCGGGGAACTAAATAATGAACTTTTCGCATAGTGAAAACCTTGCTGTGCGGGCATTTCACGGCTGTGGGGGCAAAGGGAAGAAGGACTAGGTATTGAAATTACTTCCAGTTTTGCGGAACTAAATATGTGACTTTCCTGCTTTTGGAACTAAGTTTCGTACCATTATGAGAGGTCAATGAGTCACGTAAGCGATCGAACCGTCTGATCAGTGAGAATAAAGTCGGTCACGCGACAATAAAGTCAGCCGTGGCGCCCCGGCGGCGCGGACGAAGCGAGACGTGACCTGTGGAAAGGCGAGGAAAGGAATATTGCCGAGCTGTGCGCCGTCGGCGGGCCGGTGTCGACCCGAGGCAGACGAACGTTGAGTCGCTAAGTCGGCGACGGTTTCCGAGGACACAGCAGCCATTCGTCGACCAACCGTGCCTTCGGTCCAGCCACGCCCCATCGCGCTGCCCCGGAACAAACCGCGACAATGGGACGGCGACCCACTGTCATCGTTCGGATCGGCTCGCGAACAGTCCCAATTTTCTTACCCGTTCGAAACCCACGGATCTCGGCATCTCTCGTTCAACTGCGGGTAAGACCAAATAGTAGTCATCGAGCACTGCACAGTTCCGCAGCGAGTGGGACCCGAGCACAGTCCAGATCCTCCCGCGCTTCGCAACGAAGTGGTATACGCTGCGAACCCTATTGCATTACGTTCATAATTCTATATTATGAGCGTAATGCGATGCGGCTGCGACCCTCTGCGAGGTCGTGAAATGCTGGGTCACACACCATTCTTGTGAGGAATTTATGAACGACACAATCGCCAGCTCTAGCCAAACGTCTGCGCCAGAAATGCAGAGGTTCGCTTCGCTCGGGCTCGCCGCGGCCGCCGACGCGATCCGCGGCGGTGAGATGACATCGGAGGCGTACGCCACGGCTTTGCTGCGGCAGGCTCGGTCGCACGCTGACCTTAACGCTTTCATCACCATCGACGGAGACGCCGTGCTTGAGGCTGCGAAGAACGCAGACAAGGCGCGGTCGGCCGGGGCGGAGGCTCCCCTACTGGGTGTGCCGATCGGGGTGAAGGACAGCTACCTGACGACGGGGCTGCCCACGAGCATCGGCCTCGATCGTCTGGCGCACTTCATTCCGACGGAAGACGCCGATGCGGTCCGGGCGATCAAGGAGGCAGGCGCCCTCGTCTTCGGCAAGAACAATCTGGTGGAGATGTCCTATGGGCTGACCGGGCACAACGAACGCTACGGCCAGGTGAAGAACCCGCGCGCCCACGATCGCGTCACGGGCGGGTCATCAAGCGGTTCTGCCGCATCCGTGGCCGCCGGGATAGTGCCCGCCTCCTTGGGTGGCGATACAGTCGGATCGATCCGTGTGCCCGCGTCGCTGTGTGGTGTCGTAGGGTTCAAGCCGACCACAGGACGCTGGCCGCGTAACGGCGTCGCACCGATCTCCCACACTCTCGACACGACGGGTGTGTTCGCGCGTAGTGTTGAGGATTGCATACTGTTGGACCAGGTCGTCACCGGGGAGCAGGCTGCGGAGCCCGTCGAGCGGGATTTCAACCTCAAGGGAGCCCGACTGGCCTTCGCGCCGCGGCAGTTTCTGGGTTTGGTGGACCCGGAAGTCGAGAATCGCTTCCGCGAGGTAGTTCGGCGGTTGCAGGACGCCGGCGCCGAGGTCTTTGAGATCGACCTCGGGGAAGATTTCAATGCACTCATCCAGACAACTACGTGGGGCATTTTCGCCCATGAGACCCAGGGCGCGATCTCGGAATTCCTCCGTCTACACAATATTCCGACCACATTCGAGGCGATTTACGAAGGCCTCAAGCCTCAGCTTCGCCAAGCGTGGGAGCATATCGTACTGCCGGGCGGTGCTGGTGCTACCTCAGTGGAGGCCTATCAGACTGCGCTCAACGTAAGCCGTCCGGAAATCCAGCGCCGCCTGAACCGGGCATTCGTCACGCGAGGGGCGCTTGCCATTCTGCAGCCGACGACGCCCTGCACGGCGCCTTCGATCGAGGAGCAGGGAGAGTTCCACATCGCGGGCCAGGAAGTCAGCAACCTCGCTTTGGCGAACCACACTTTGTCAGCGAGCAGCGTGGGGCTGCCGGGTATCAGTCTCCCTGCGGGCATGTCTCGCGCGGGCCTTCCGATCGGTCTTGAGCTGGACGCCCCGCTGGCGAGCGACCGGGCGCTCCTGAAGCTTGCCCGCCAGATCGAGGCAGTCTTAGGCACCCAGCCGCCGACGCTCTGACGTTCTAGCCCTTTCCGTGGGAAACGGGCCAACCCGAACAGCAACCGAAACGAGGATCAACAGATGGCCAATGCACTGTACTCCACGCGCACCATTTCGATTGAGCACGTCACAATCAAATCGATAAAGCCATTCGAGGAAGTTCGAGCCAAGCTCGTGGCCTTGGCGCCTCGCATCGATGACGGCATCTTCACGCTTCTGCGATACGGCGAAAGCACGCGCGCGCTTCGAGAGTTGGAGGCATGTCCGCCACTCACAATTTTCGGCCAGCGTGACCACGGGGCGCTGCTGGCTATTGCTGGGCTGACGCGCCGATCCATCCAGTACGATATCGGCAATCCGCTCACCGCATCGAAGATGACCCGCCATCAACTGTCGGCGGGACTCTATGCACCCATCCGTGTGCTGCTGCGCGAGGACGGCGATGGCGGTGTCGGGTTTGAATATGATCGACCAGCCTCCGTTTTCGGCCAGTTCGGCAGCGAGGAGGTCAATACCGTGGCTCAGCAGCTTGATCGCGACCTCCAAACCTTGTTGGAGGCGGCTGCAAACTGACGGCTGCGGGACACTAGTGGAGAGAAAATGCGTTTCGAAAAAGGTCACAAAGCCGTGACTCGGCAGCATATCCTTGAGGTCGCCTCGAAATGCTTCCGTCGGGAAGGGGTCTCGGCTGCGGGCATCAGTGGGATCATGGGAGAGGCCGGCCTAACCAACGGCGCGTTTTATCTCCACTTTGAGTCCAAGGAGGCGCTTGTCCGAGAGGCGGTTGGGAGCGCGCTAGCGGAGCGGCAACAGAACCTCGAAGAGAAAGTTCAGGCAGGCGTTGACCTCGAGGGAGTAATTCGAAGCTATCTCAATCAGGCGCATCGCGAAGACCCAGCATGCGGATGTCCATCAGCGGCCTTGCTTCCGGAAATCGCTCGGCAGTCTGTGCCAACACGGCAAACCTATGAGGATGGGCTGCAAAGCTTCGTTTCGACGCTAGCCGCATTGCTCCCAGAAGCCGATTCCGCTGCAGCCGGTCGTCGGGCGACAGCCATCTTCGCTCTCATGGTGGGAACTCTCCAATTCGCGCGCGCCGTGCCAGACGTTGCACGCGCGGAGCAAATCCTGGAAGGCGGCGTCGAGGCAGCGCTCCTCCTTGCCCGAGCGTCGCCCGGCTGAAGATCTCGTGGCGCGCACCCCAGCCTGCTCGGGCTGAGCCAGCTCAGTGCCGAGATCCAAGGTGACGGATGAACCGCCGACTGCCACCGGCGTGAAGCAGCTGTTCAAGCATCCGCCGTGTGACCCCATTGAACGGCAGAAACTGGCCCGGTTGTAGCCAGTCTCGCAGATTGGGGAGGCGCATCCGGGCAATCTCACCATTTAGCGCCAAAGCCAGGCTTCCGACGACCCGGATAGTTGATTAATTCATTGATCTTGCGGCCGCCCCAGTCTCACGAATTCCGTTTCCCGGCACTCTGGAAAACTTTTGCGCGGCACGGATTCAGACCACTGTGTTTATATACAGTTGTTTAGCGTATCACGCGTCCGATGGGCAGCGGCTATTATCAGTCTTCAAGGAGGGCGCTATGTGCACGAGCTACGAAGCGAATCCGAACGACGCGTGGGACGTATTCAGCTTCCCGTTCCAAACTTTGATTGCAAAGATAACGTCTACAAGGACTATTACGCGCCGATTTTCGTGCGCGGTGGCCACGCCGTTGAAACTGTCCCTGCATCATTAGGAATTGTGCCTCGGCGGCACATCCTGCCTGGCGTGAAGGTCTTCGACACGATGAACGCGCGTTCAAAATCGGTCGATCAGAAGCGCAGTTTCAGCGCTGCATGGAAGAACCTGCAGTTGTGTCTGATACCGTGTCGAACGTTCTACGAGCCGAACTATGAGATGGGGAAGGCAGTGCGCTGGAAAATCGGCATGGCAAACGGCGATCCGCCTGCAATTGCTGGACTGTGGCGGAAGTGGAAGGAGGTCGACGGGTCGCAGACGCTCGCGTTCACAATGCTGACGGGTAACTCAGACGAGCACCCGCTATGAATCGCTTCCACAAGCCGGGCGATGAAAAGCGCGCCGTTGTGATCGTTCCAACAACCGATTAAGTCGATTGGCTGTCGTGTAAATCGACAGACGAGGCGCGGTCGTTCCTGCAGCTCTATCCTGTAGAGGCTATGCATGCTGCGCCTTATCCTGTGCCGCCCCGCAGGTCGACACCGAAAGAGGTCGACAACGGACAACAATCACTGCTTTAACCAGTCAATATGTCCACAAACAGTCTTGACGAAGAAGCGCGGGCCGAGCTGCTTTGCCATCTCGTCGTCGCACAACTCCTCGCTCGCGCCAAAACCGAGGAATGGTTGCGGACAGATCACCTCGTCGAGTCGACGCGGATCTGGGCACATGCCAATGGCGCCACGCCACGTTGGACAGAGAGCGTTCGGCTGTCTCAACTGTCGGTGCACCTTGCATCATCCATATGGGCTATTGAGCTACTGCGGGATGCCGGGGAACTGGCGCAGCTGTTCACTAACGGATGGCGACTGGACTATCGGTCGCCGATCGTCCGTGGCATCCACGATGTATGCGCGGCACGGCTGGAAACCTGGTGGTACGAGTCGTGGCGATCAGCGGCCACGGCACCTCTGAACGCCCAGCACCGCGTACTTGGGACCCCAAAAGCGCCACTCGGCGCCCCGACGGACAAATGACGGCTTACTGTACAGCGTGTGCCTGCGAGGTCGACTGTCGGGCCCGCTTCCTGCCGCGATGAACTGTCAGCGCGTTGTCATAGTTCCGTCCGCGCGAGGGAGCAGCACTGAAAATGAAGTTTCGTTCCCGTCGGACCGCGCTTCGATTACACCTTGATGTGCCTTGGCAATTTCGCTTGCGATATACAGACCCAGTCCAAGACTACCGGCCCTCTCGTGTGTACCTTGATGGTCTGGCCCCCGACTTAACGGCTCGAAAATCTGCGCCAGGATTGCGCTGTCGATGGCAGGTCCGGAGTTGCTGACGTTGATCCGGACATGCGTTAGGTCGCCAGTTAGTGTCACGCGAACTGGAGAATCCTCCGCTCCATACCTGACGGCATTGAGAACCAGATTTCCAACCAGTTGCTGTAGGCGCGGACCGTCCCAGACCCCCTGTGGATCTCCGCTAACGTGTAACTCAATCTGCCTGTCAGGGTGAATTGCGCGCAGCTCGTCCACCTCATCGGCAAGGACATCCGCGAGATTGATGCTCGTGGGAACTACATTAATACCCAAGCCAAGGTTGGTCCGGTTGTAATCGGTCAGGTCATCAAGCAATGCCTGCATTCGTGCTCCGCTCCGTATCAGGCGGTCCGCCGCGCCCGAGACGCGCTCCCCTTCATTCAGTGCCGCGAGAAACGAAGCAGTCGCCAGAATCGCCTGCAAAGGGCCGCGCATGTCGTGTCCCAGCATGCCAAGCAGGAGGTTACGGCTCTGCTCGATTTGCGCACTGAAAAAGGCGACCGATTCGGCAATTGCCTGATCGATCGCTTCGTTAAAACGGATGACGTCGTCCAGCTCAGGCGCTTCGGGTGCGCAGTCGTCCATCCACAAGCGCAGTACGCTTGCCCGCAGGGCTCGATATTCGGCGGCGAGCTGGTTGATGTCGAAACCGGACCGTGCCCTCAACAGCGCATGAGTTTGCGCGGCGGTTTCGGTCGCGTCGATCGGACCGGGTGCGCGACCCAAGGATTTTTCGCGTTGGGCTTCCCTGGTCTGCGAAGTCCGTAGGTCCTTTACTATAGCGAGAAGAATGTGCTGCGCGTGGTTGCGTAACGCCAGCGATCCCATGTTTGCCGCCGCCGGCAGGAGGGTGGCGGCGAATGCCTCCCATTGCACCAGAATCGGCTCCATATCGCGCGAGATGAAGTCAGCAAGTCGCATGTAGGCGGCCCCGAAGACGTACACGGAATATAAAAGCGTACCCATCTTACGCGGAAATCAGGGATGGACTTCAATCGGGGTAAGCCCCATTGTGGGGCACGGGCGGGTTTGAACGGAAGCGGTCGTTTGCGCAGCGCAGTCGAATGTCTCAAAGGGAGCGCCGTTTGTCATCAAACGAGCGCGCAACCGGGGACTGAGGTAGTCCGCGGATTCTTGCGGGAAATTCCCGACGCTACAGATTTGTTATAACAGGACGCCGAGGTCACATAGCACTGGGTCTTTCCTGTCATTCCACCCCTGAACTATCGCCGCCCAGGAAGGCTCCGCAAAGGGACTTTGACCGTCCCGGTTCGACCCTCAACTGCCGGCCAAGTCCGCATGCCCTGACGGGCAGGGCTGCGAATCATAACCGACGTTAGCATCGTGACGCTGTTGTGCGCGCATCGGCCAACAGCTGCCGGCGCTTGTAATATAAAAAGAAGCCGACGTATTCAACGTCAGCCAGGCGGATTTTGGCATGCGAGGGCCAACCAGAACCCGCGAAAACTGAGACCCAGCGCTCAATCCGCCATACCTGCAGCTCAATCGGATTAAACATTTCGGGTTATAGATGAACCCCATCCCGAGCCCGCAACCAACGGCGCTCTGATGCGAGAGACCGGATTCACGAGCGTGGTGGTATGGCCTGCGGGAGCACAACAATGCCTAGCTTCTCGTGATTACGCTATTGTACTAATAGACGCGTTCCATCTCTCGTCTCCCTTGCGAGACCATTCCAGGCACGAGTATCCCTATGTACTCGTGTGTTCAGCCATTTCCCGTTTCGCCGCCCGCAAAACTAGCTGCCAAGCAAGCGCTGTATCGAAGATCGTAGGCATTCCGCCGACACTGGCTTTTCCAAAAACTCGTCGCACAGGGCTGCGTTTGCCACAGGGAACAAATCCGCGCTGGTCAAAATCAGTCGAACAGTTGAAAATTTCTCATTCGCTCGCAGACGCCTGCACAACTCGACCCCGCCCATGTAGGCCATAGACTGGCCAGCGATAAGGAGTGCTGGTTTGGCTGCCACTGCGGCCGCGAGCCCCGTCAGTCCATCGGATGCCGTTTCCACCGTGTATCCTTCGAGAGACAGGAGGCGGCGCCACGCACGCACGACGCCAGGATCGTCGTCGACAATAAGTATGGTGGTCATGTCCCTGACCCGGACGTTTGTGCTGCATTTACTGTATCGCAAACGGAATGTAACGATGATGCACGGGCGCTAGGACGCCTGGACCGCAATTGTTCTATGCCAACTCGAGAACGACATACAGTCTCAAAAAGAATCAAGGCAGGTGAGATGCTCATGGCCGGCCACAGCGTCCTGCATATCGTGCAGGAACTTGGCCTTTCCGACAATACGGTGCGAAAATATCGAGCGATTATGGAACGTGGCGGAATGGCCGCCCTTCGAAGCCTTTCCGTTGGCGGCCGACGATCGGTGCTCGATATCCATGCGCGAGGGAAGCTTGCCGACGCACTGGCGGGAATACCCGAGACTGTGGTATCGATGCTGATCGTTGGACTATCGGTGTGGTGGGGCGGTTGCTCCTGCGGGACTTCGGGCTATCATTTTCGCGTGTCTATGTGCGACAGCTCATCATCGACCTCGGGTTCGGCGACAGGCTACGGTCTACGCCGTTGTCCAGTACGCCCGGCAATTCGGCGAAGCTCGATGAGGAAGGTTTCGCGTGGCTCCGCGCAATAGTGAAGCAGTCGCCCCGGGTTTGCGGCATCGATGCGGATCGTTGGACAAACGCCCAACTTCGCCAGGCCGTCAAGGCGCGGTACGGTGTAAGTTATTCGCACTCTCACATGTGGAAACTTATCTCGGACTTCGGCATTTCCTCCCGCGTCGGTCGTGGGCGAGAACCGGCAGCGAAGGCGGAAGGAGGATAACGAGCATCGACTGCCAGCTTGCTAGCGGACCGCTGTTCGGCGTGAGGTCCCCGTCGAGCGGCATCATGAAGGCGCGACCGCAGAAAGTCACCCGACTGCGGTCAGATGGGCCGGGGAGAACAACCGACGCGTTGGAGTGGCCTTTTGCGATAGTGTCGGTGCAACGGTCGTTTCGCGCTGATCCCCGCTCCGCATGTTCGGATCGCCGATCCTGCAAAGACGCTTGTGTAGACCACCGCCGATGATGTCCGGAAAAAAAGCCGGCCCAAACCGCGCCGGCGGAAAAACTCCGACTTTCCCGAGGGAGGTCAGCCAGAGTTGAGAGCCATAGCCGAACCCACGCCACGCTTCGACTCCCAGCAGGCGCATTATATGATCCTCAATGAATGTTCTGCTCGAAGATTTTGCATGGAAGCTGGTCGAGAAGACAACAAAAGGCGCAGTTGCCACGAAGCCTGACGAAGCAGGGTGAGATGTCGCGCCGTCCCAGCGGCCGGCTGTCATTCATCCTGCAAACGTGCGAACGATTTTCAAGAAACCGCCGCCGACAATGCTGCACGCGGGCCGACCGTTAAGGCCCGACTCAAAAACGGCAGGCAGGGGGAGCACTGAAGGGGGCAATGATGACGTCGCCTGGCGCCAGGGTGTGGCCCTGCAAGGTGCCTCAACTCTTTCTTCCCGTTTCGCCGCCGCCATGT
Organism: Paraburkholderia sp. XV; assembly: GCF_020177535.1. Classification (NCBI taxonomy): domain Bacteria; kingdom Pseudomonadati; phylum Pseudomonadota; class Betaproteobacteria; order Burkholderiales; family Burkholderiaceae; genus Paraburkholderia; species Paraburkholderia sp. XV. Next base: position 9,843 of record NZ_JAGUUD010000045.1, read on the forward strand.
ATTGCCCCGATTAATGCATGCAACTGCTCGATCGCAAATGGCTTGCGCAGCGATGTGCAATCGAATCCAACCTCGTTTGGCCTCGGGCCATCGCTACCCGACACGAACACGATCTTGATGCCTGGGTTGCGTTCGATGGCCGCCTTGGCCAGTTCAACGCCGGACCGCCCTGGCAGTACGATATCCGTGAGAAGCACATCGATCTTTCCCGTCATCAGGGTATGCAGTCCCGCTTCTGCATCCGCGGCCTGGCGCACGTCGTACCCCATGCCGGTCAGCAATTCGCTGATTGCCTCGCGCGAGCCGTTGTCATCATCTACGACGAGGATTGTCAGGTTTGCCGGCGCCACCGGGGGCTCGTGCGGCGGAGGTTCTGTCGGCGGTGCCGCGAGCGGCGGCTGCACGTCGGCCATGCCGCTCGGCCCCAGCATCTGGCGAATTTTTGATGCGAGCTGCTCCCGGCTGTAGGGCTTGCTCAGCAGATGAAAACCCGCGTCCAGCCGGCCACCATGGACGATTGCATTCTGCGTATAGCCTGACGTGAACAACACCTTGAGATGCGGCAACGATCTGGTCGCCTACGTGGCCAGTTCAGTACTGCGCATCGGGCCGGGCATTACCACGTCCGTGAAGATCAGATCGATAGGTATCCCGCTTTGGACGATGACGAGCGCACTGTGGGCGTCGTCTGCCTTGAGTACTCTATAGCCCAGTTGCCTGAGGGTTTCGACGACAGTCGCTTGAACACGTCGGTCATCCTCGACAACGAGAATAGTCTCGGTTCCGCCGGTAAGCGCAACCGATTTTCTGGATTCTAGGTCGACCGCCGCCTCCGTCGAACGAGGCAGATAGATCTTCACCGCGGTCCCGTGGCCAGGTTCGCTGTAAATCCTGACGTGACCTCCACTCTGCTTCACGAAGCCATACGCCATGCTCAGGCCAAGTCCGGTGCCCTGTCCTTCTGGTTTGGTCGTAAAAAACGGTTCAAAGGCGCGCTCGAGGACCTCCTGGGTCATACCTGTTCCGGTGTCGGTGACAGCCAGCAGCACGTACTGTCCATCGCGAACGTCTTCGGTCAACGCGGTATAGTGTTCGTCGAGCATGGCGTTCGACAGCTCCAGCGTCAGCTTGCCGCCCTCCGGCATTGCGTCGCGCGCATTGATGGCCAGGTTCAACACCACATTTTCGAGGTGGTTTGGATCGACCACCGTATTCCATAGCCCGCCCGCGATGACCGTCTCAACGTCAATGAGTTCGCCTAGCGCCCGCCTGAGCAGGTCGTCCATTCCCCGTAACATCAACGCCAGGTTCACGACAAGCGGCTGCAACGCCTGACGGCGACCGAACGAAAGCAGCTGGGAGGCGAGAGTGGCGCCGTGCTCGACGGCTTCAATCGCTTTGTACAGGCGTTCGCGTGTCCAGACATCACGTCCATGGCGACCTTCGAGCAGCTCAAGGTTGCCTCGTAACACCTGCAGCACGTTGTTGAAATCGTGTGCGACGCCACCCGTCAGTTTTCCGAGGGCCTCCATCTTCTGGGACTGAAGCAGCGCCGCCCGCGCCTTTTCAAGTTGTTCCTGCGCGGTTTTGCGTTCGGTGACGTCGCGCGTGATCTTGGCGAAGCCGACCAGTTCCCCATTCTCATCGCGGATTGCATCAATGACCACATTGGCCCAGAACCGGCTGCCATCTTTCCTGACCCGCCAGCCCTCCGTCTCGTAACGCCCTTCCGTCGCAGCCGTATGCAGGCCGCGCTCAGGCAGACCCTGGGCCGCGTCTTCCGGCGTGTAGAACCGCCTGAAGTGGGTGCCAACCACTTCGCTGGCCTCATAGCCCTTGATGCGTGCGGCGCCCAGATTCCAGTTCGTCACGTGTCCCTCAGGAGACAGCATGAAGATAGAGTAATCGGTCACCCCCTGAACCATCAGCCGGAATCGCCGCTCGCTCTCGAAGACCGCTTCAGTGGCCCTGCGCTTGTCGGTCACGTCGCGCACGATCTTGCCAAAGCCGACAAAGGTGCCATCGGCCGTGTAAAGAGGCGTGATGAGAACGCTGGCCCAGAAGCTTGTGCCGTCCTTGCGCATGCGCCAGCCTTCGGAATCGTATTGGCCATGCTCGCGCGCCGTGCGAAGCGCCGTCTCGGGAGCGCCGCTGCGCCGGTCCTCGTCAGTGTAAAAGACGGAGAAGTGCCGGCCGATAATTTCCTCGGCCTCGTAACCTTTAATGCGCCGGGCGCCGGGATTCCAGCTGGCCACTTCACCGCTCCCGGTCAGTCTGAAAATCGCGTACTCCGATACGCGCGCAACCAGCAGCGGCAACCACGTTGATCCCACATCGTCCTCGTCACCGTCCATCAGATTTCCCGTTCAGTTTTAGCGGCCCGGCGTGCGATCGATTGAGCCGTTACTTGTGGGCATCCCGCATAGGCTCATTTGCCTTATACAGGCGAGGAGAGGCCCACGAGAGCTGACCACGACTACCTACATGGCGACAGTCCTCTCCGCTCCCGCCTCGAGTTCCTTCAGGCACGCTCAGGAGTGAAAAGGACACATAGCGCGTCAGCTTCGCGTACCCAGAACGTATAGGGTACCTGCCTGCTTCCTCAGTTCCTTACTTTACATGCTTGCTTCGCGGAATTTCCCACGAAGTAGAAGCACTAGACGTTAATCTTTGCCTGCTCCGAACGTCGGGCGTACAGATCCATTAGGCATATAGAGGTTTCAGGGTGGGGTTGCAATATCAGTGGCCGCTATGCGCCAGGGAGGGGACGGTGGGACGTCCACCCGCCGACACATGTGAACGGCGGCTTTTGGCCGAGACCGTGTAAAAACGCACGCAGAATGCCTCGAACGAGAAACTACCGTTCAATTCACGCGGCCTCGATCCAAATCGGTTCGGCGGGATGGTGCTCTTGAATTACGGCAACTGCGCACGCCATTTCCTTGGTGTCTCCCGCGCGAGCATGGCCCGCGAAATTCGTGACGAGTGCTCCTGTAGAGCGAAGCACCGCAATTTCTTCCTCAGTTAGCACGCCTGCATCCACCCACAATTGATGGTCGTTGTTATCGCGCCATAGACTTTCGAATGCGGCAACCCCGATCTTCGAGCATGCAAAAAACACCATCTCCGTCTCCATTGTGTCGCGACTGACCACGTGTTGAACGGATATATTGCCCGGAATCCAGATCAATCACCTAGACTGAATCAACCTGTTAGCGCGAGAGGCGGAGATGGGGCGATTTGTCGAAGGTGCAAACCGCAATCAGGCAACGCTGCTGCCGGAATGTCTCGAAGACTTTATCGCCGAAGACAATCCCGTGCGGATAGTTGATGCGTTCGTCGACGAACTCGATCTTGCTGCGATGGGATTCGAGGGCACCACGCCTGCGAATACGGGCCGACCGTCTTACCATCCGGCCGTTCTGCTCAAACTCTACATCTATGGCTATCTCAACCGCGTGCAGTCGAGCCGACGTCTGGAGCGCGAGTGCCAGCGTAATGTCGAACTGATGTGGTTGACCGGGCGCCTCGCGCCGGACTTCAAGACAATCGCCGAGTTCAGACGCAACAACGGTGTTGGCATTCGCAATGTATGTCGGCGCTTCGTGGTGATATGCCGCGACCTGAAGCTCTTCACGCAAGCAGTCGTTGCCATCGACGGCAGCAAGTTCAAGGCCGTCAACAGCCGCGATAACAACTTCACGCCCAATAAGATCGCTAGGCGTCAGGAACAGATCGAACAGAGCATTCAGCGTTATCTGGATGCTCTGGAGACGGCGGATCGCACGCAGCCAGTCGAGGTGGAAGCCAAAACCGAACGGCTAAGAGAAAAGATCCAGACGCTGCGCGAGCAGATGCGGGAACTGGATCGAGCCGCAGAACTGTTGAATGACTTACCGGAAAAACAGGTCTCGCTGATTGATCCCGACTCGCGCTCGATGATGTCGCAGGCAAAAGGCACAGGCGTGGTGGGCTACAACGTTCAGGTGGCTGTTGATACGAAGCATCACCTCATCGTGACACACGAAGTGACGAACGTCGGTAGTGACCGCGCGCAGCTAAGCCCAATGGCCAAAGCCGCGCGCGAAGCGATGGGCAAGAAGAAGCTCAAGGCACTGGCCGATCGTGGATACTTCAATGCAACGGAAATCAAGGCTTGCGACGACGCGGGTATTGCGGCGCTGGTACCGAAAACACAGACATCAGGCCGACTACCGTCCGACGAACCGGCGCTCCGCATCCGACGGGGCTTGCTCCAGAACGAGCAGCCCTGCTGCGGTGCCCGTGACAGACTTTATTCCAAAGCGCGTGCCAATCTCGTTGCATTGCGCTGGTGTGACTGACTTTGCAGCCTGCCACGCCCGGGCCTGATGTGCCGTGAAATCAAGGTTCTATGAAGAACATCGATGACTGACTTTATTCACACGGACCACGTCCCTCGTGGAAGGGCCCCTTGTGGGAAAGTCCCTGGCGAGAAGGTAGACGCCCTGTGTGAGCCGCTGCAACCACCCGGACTCGGCCGTGTTTGCCGCGAGTGCAGCGTTGATCCTCATGTCCCTTAGCCTGTCGGAATCGATAGCATGACCGTGCAGGCTTCCACGCAATATCTGGCGGGCGCCAAACTCGTCCGGCCCCGAGATCATGGCCGAACACCAGGGTGCTGCCGCTCTGGCCGTGGAACGTCACTAAGTTGTCTTGCTGCCTTGATCATTACGTTGATCTTGACCGCGGCCGTCGCTCCGACAGCGTGGCTTGACTATCGAGACTTGTCAGCGTGATTCCGTTCCGAAGTATTCAGCGGTGCGGAGTCGGGCCCGGAACTAGGAGCTTCGGCAGTCCGCGCAAGACGCTCATGGTGTCACCTTGTGTCACGCTTGCCTTCGGAGCCAGAAAGGCCTCGGGTTTTTCCATTCTGCGCGCCGGCGGGACACGACGTAGTGGCCTGGTTACGAACCGGGTACCGGGTATCTGGTCAACCGTCCGAAGTCCGGCGCAGTCTGCTAATGCGTTTGCTTATTCTCCTGCCGTTTCCGAGGTCAACCATTTCGAAATACTCATCATAAGAGGGTAGAGGTGGTTGAGATGCCAAAGGCTCTTTGAGCAGTTCCTCATCAACTCGCGCCTTTGGCCATTTGGCGTCGATGAACGGACAAAAATATGCTGGGCCAAGGTTCTCGTGGTAGGTGTATGAAAAGAATGCTCTTGCTTGAGCGTGCAGTTCCTCGGGGATGAACAGGAAGGCAACGTCCTTGGGTTCGAACATCAAGTCGCCAATATGGCGCCACTCTCTCTCCCATTCATATTCGTACGAAGTCAACCCATATACGCCAGGTGCGTCGATCATCGCAGTGATTCGCCAGACTGGATGATCAGGGTCGCCTTCGCCCATTCTCATCAACTTCTTCAGTGCCTTGTTTTGTTCACTGCCGTTTCTCGCGTACCAGATTGGACCACCGCCTCGCTTCGAGATGAATTGCTTGGAAAACCCAATACCGTAAGCTGAACGGCGGCGCTCGCTCAAGCGCAGCCATTCACCGGGAGGTATCTCACTGAAGCAAACCGCACGTTGTCGCGCGGGGTCGGGGGCCTCTTTTCTGCCGATCCCGAACGCTCCTCCCGGCCTAAGGCGACCGGTGGACAGGACGCTCATCATAGTCCAGTAGCCGGGATCGGCTGCGCGCGTCGCTGTAATCGTACTACTAAACGTTTTATGAGCTCTGCCATTCCCCTTTGCGAAGTGGACAAGATAGTTGGACATGTCAGTCCAGTGGCTAGGATAGTCGGTCGACATCTTTTTCATTGTGTTCCAGGCTAGTCGTGGGGCCGGGCGGAGGGTTTACACCACTAGGATAGCGTTCAGGACGTTTTGTAAAGAAGGTTCGTGCCCACAGTTTTGAACGCGGGGCGGGAGCGCAAACTGTGCGACGCCCATCGGCAACCCTTGATCTGAACAACCGGCGGATACAAGCGAGGCTTCCTTATTGAGATAAACCGAATTGTGCCACGGCATGGAGGTATGGCACATCTCAACGCCGGCCCTTACATTTTCACCGTGAAAACGCACGCGACGCCGACGCCACATTTCAACTCAAATATGCAGACGGCCCGGTTCAGCATGGAACCGCCGATTTCGAGACCGTTCGCGGCTCTACTCGCGACGGGCGCGTATTGATTTCACGATGACGTAGTCGTCGGTAGGTGGAGGAGGGCGCCCCACTGTGGTCCTCTGTGTTTTACATACTTCTATCCAGGAACTAAATTTTGCACCTGACTAGAGAGTGACCTAAACTCGTCAAGCATGCCTAAGTTGGGCCGCGGTAAATAGCATCTGTGGAGGTTCGATGTCGAAAAGTCGCACCTTGCCGTCAAGACAGCGATCGAATGTAATCCGCGCATATCGTTCACGCGGGAAAACGAATCGAGACCTAACGCTTGTCTATAGCCTCAAGACGAATCGTGACTGGATCATCCGCAGTGGTCGTCATCTCGTGCATTGGGCTATTTTTCTCGAGACGAATCCTGAAGTCCGGACCTTTAATCTTGATCTTGACGACGCATCCATAGGAGGCGCTGAGAAGAAGCGAGGACTGGACTTTGATGCAGAAGTGGAATTGGCCTCCGGTGCGAGTGAGTACCATAAGCTTCTGTTCGGCGAAAATGCGTCGGACAGCTGCGCCCAAACAGATGTTCTCTCCAATGCCGGCCAGAAGACTGTGCGTACTTTCGTCGAGACGGATTTTTCGGGGCGCGGCGAGGAGGCAATGAGGTGGATGAAGGTTCTCGCCTACTGCGCAGCCATACGCGATGAACAGCAGACTGAGGCTAGCCAGGTTGCTATCACAGTCATGCGCGGGCTCAGCCATGGGGTCATTCTCGATGTGACTGAATCGATGCACGACTTCGATTCCCAGATCGCTCTCGGGGTCATTTCTCGAATGGCTGTTCTGGGCGATATCGGACTTGACCTTTCTTCTTCAGGATTCACATTGTCATCCACGTGGGTTTGGAGGGCAGACCAATGAGATGGGCGAAGAGCGTCGCACGTGCGGAAGCGCCGCCATTAGACGAATGGCCCAAGCTCGACTATTCCACGCTGTCGAAGGAGGATAAGGAATTCCTCGAGAACAGGGAGCTGGCCGTCCGAATGCTGTTTCAAGGTGCGAAATATGCTGATATCCGCGACGTGACGGGAGTGAGCAAACAGCAGACTATCCAGATAACAAAGACTTGTCTCTCAAGAGCGAGCGACGGGAAGATTATGGGCTTCCGCGGACTGCTCCCCTTCACGCGGACGAGCCGAAATACTCGCAGGAATGAGATAAAACCGAAACGGAGGGATCAGCAGGGAGGGATGGCGTGCGCCCTGCAAGATACACTCGCACGCTATCCGGACCTGGAGAAGAAGCTGATTGCGCAGGTACGCAAGGAAAAGAAGGAGGGCTTGATACCGGAATTCAAGATCAAAGGCTCCCATCTACATCGCCTCTTCCTTAACGAATTAGAAAAGTACGACCCTGCCAAAAGTGGCTGGCCCTTCACCGCAAAATATAGGGGAATCAAAAGTGTGGTTCTATTTATGCGGGATCTGCTAGACAAGAACCTGGGTGATGCTGTGCGTGCGCGCGGCGGAAGCGACGCAAAGGCGCATTTCGCGACAGGGTCCGGCATCTCGCCGATAATTCCCTTCTCGGATCCGTTCGATGCGGTTGAGATCGACGCGCATCATATCGATGCTCTCTTTACGGTCGTATTCAAGACTCCGATCGGCACGGAGGTCGAGTCTGTCCTTGAGAGGCTTTGGTTGCTTGCTGTGGTGGAACGTCTTTCTACCGCCGTCCTCGCTTACCGCGTTGTCTACCGGACAGAGGTGACTGCTGTCGACGTCGCGGGCGTGATACGTGACGCGATATGCAAACGATGGGTGCCGAAAGATTTAACGTTAGGAACACTGGAATATCCCCCCGGTGGCGGATTTCCGAGCGGCTTAATACCCGAAGCGGAGGGAGCCCTCTGGACAGTAACGCTGTTGGATGGTGCTCTGGTCAATCTCTCGAACTTGATCCATGACACGATCCGTAAAGATACCGGTTCGATGGTGAACTGGGGCGCCCCGGGTCACTTCGAGCGTCGCCCGAACATCGAGCGGACGTTCAAGCAGATAACTGACAATATTTTTCTCCGTCTACCTTCCACGACTGGCTCCAATCCGAAGTCGGGACGAGCGGCGGATGCCGCCGACGCTGCCAAACGGTATCGGATTCGTGCCGACGATATCGACCAGTTGTTGGACGTGGCATTTGCCGCGCACAATGGCTTGCCGGGTCAGGGAAACTTCTATAACTCTCCACTCGAAACGCTTCGGCAATTGATAAGTGGGCCGTCGCCACCCGTAATGGTTAGAAAGCTCCCGTTGTCGGGGAGCACCCGTGTGCGTTCGTTGCTTCGGCGGGAAGTACGAAAGGTGCGTGGCGGTATCCAAAGTGGGCGCAAACCCTATATCCAGTACGAGAACGCGCTGTACACGAATCCGGTCCTGAGCATGAGCGGAGCGCTGGTCGGGAAGGAATTGACGATCTACATCGACGACGAAGACCTTCGTAGCGTCAAGGCATACACATCGAGCGGTTACGAGCTGGGTGTTCTGTCCGCAATGCGCAAATGGAACTTGACGAAACATAGCCTCGCAACCCGCCAGGCGATATTCCAGCTGGTTAGCAGACGAATTATGGTCCTGAGTGAGTCGGAAGATCCGGTTCAGGCATACCTGCGCTACCTGGCACAGCAGGTGGAGAAATCAAGAAAAGGGGGAAAGGGCTCTGCGAAAGACGCAACTAACCTCACCCGAGTCGCAAAAGAAGCGGGGGAAGGGATCCCTGCGTTGGCCGGTCCGGATTCTGCGGTGTCAATACAGGCTGTACTGCCCGGGGGACCACGCCTCCGGCTCGTTCCACTGTCCGGGAAGCGCTACAAGGTAACTAATCGATGAGGAAGGCTGCCATGTCGACACCAGCAAGCGAACGGCCTCAAAGGACATCAGTGCGTAAAGCAGCTGACGACATGCAATCCTCTGAAAAAGAATCGAACGAAAGTGCTAAGTCCCCGTTCGACGAGGCTTCGACCGAAGCAATCCCGGAAGGGGTGCCTTCCTGGTCGATTGCGCGACGTGAAGAAATACTCAGTGATCACCCCGTCTCACGAGGCCAATACACAATCCCAACGCCGATGTTGATAAACGTCCACGAAGAGGCGCGCGAGCGGGTGGGGGCGCGCAGGACAGGTATTGTGTTTACCGGAGAAACGCGTGCTGGCAAGACTACTTGCGCAACAAGCATCAAAAACTATCTGGCTGAAGAATTCAACAACATCTATGTCGTGATGGCCAGTGCACGACACTCATTGAGGCCGAAACAGGGGTTGATGTCACGCCTGATCCTGGAGGGAAGCGGACACGTACTGGCTGCACGGCGTGACCCTGAAGCACTTTTGCGTAACGTGATCCTTGACGTGATGACTAACGTTTCGAATCTGGGGGGAGACCAGTTTGTTCTGATACTTGACGAGGTCAACCTGTGCAACGAATCGGACTTCGGGGAACTTCTCGAGATTCACAATATCCTCTGCATGAAAGGCATCACGATGACGACGATATCGTTCGGGCAGCCAGAGATTTTGCACCTGATTTCCGCGCTTGCGCTGAGTAACCAGAGACAGATTATTGCACGTTTCTTCAGAAAGCCAATTCAATTCCAGTGCTGTAATTCAAAGGAAACTCTCACCAGGATCTTACGAAGCCTAGACGAGGAGACTGAATGGCCGGAGGGATCGGGATGGAGCTACACATATTTCTTTTTTCCGGAGGCGTTCGGGGCCGGTTTTAGAATTCACAAATACGGAAACGCGATCTGGAACGCCCTTGTCAGCGCAACGCCAGGGAGTAAAGGGGGCTTTACCATGGAAAGCATAGTACTGACGATCAACGGGCTTTACCTTGGAAAGAAGGACGCGGATAGCAAGACAATGGTCCTTTCGGAGGAGGACATTGTGCAGGCAATCGCCCTGGCAGATCTGTGAGCGGAAGCGACTTTTTTCAGTTGCCGACTTTATATGCCCTTCCTGTCGACACTCGAGCGACTTACCTGGAGGAATCAGGGCCCAGCCCCATTCGAATCCGCCTCAAATGTTTTTTTTAAAGTCATGTCGCTCAATTCGCTGACTTTTGGTGAGTTACGCGCCCTCATTCAAAGGGAAGAGGAGAAAATGCATGACTTCCCCTGGGCGCTGACGCATGGGAACTGGGTGAACTTCTTCCGCTATTCTTCCCTCTTGCGCGTCGATCAGGCTCGGCTGAAAGAAGGCTTTCTGGATTGGCTGGGTTTCGATTCTCCGAACGGAGGTGCAATTGGCTTCCGGCATTGCACCGAATGTCTCGGACTCAACTATCACTGCACGCTCTTTAACCTCGCAATCGTGACAGAATGTCCATGGCACCGATGCCCGCTTGGCAAAGGCTGCTACGCCTGCGCGGCAAGGCTCCAAACGAAGGGCACACCAAGATGCGCAACGGATGTACCTTGCAGTTGCGGAAGCGACTGGAGCTATCTGTTTGAGTGGCCTGACGTCAACCTGGTGCCGACTGCGCTGGCGAACCAGATTAACAGTTACTGTCGACGGTTCGTTGGTTGGTGGGCGTATGTGAGACAGAATTCTCACAGCGCTTTTCCGCTGCTTGCGCCAATCATAGAAACATTTTCGACACAATATCAGCTCAACGAACAGCGAGACATGGCTTTTTATTTCGCGGACAAAATAGCGCCATTTCCGTCGCCGTGGCGCCATTCCATAACGCCGACCGCGGCGCGAATTGTCAGGCTAAATCGACCTGAGCAAGTGGAATTCACCCGAGCGAGTAAGAAGCAAAGAATGCAAGAGCTACGATCGGTCCGGCGGTACATCTTCAAACGCTTCGTCAAGCCACATCGTCGATGCCTTCGGACGCTCCTCATCATGAACGAGGCTGAGCGCCGACCGCGGGATTCAAGCCTCTTTTGTAGCGTTTGCATTGCTTACGTCTCGTGGCTCGGCCCCCAGGCTCAAATGCGGGAGACCTGGAGTCAGGCGACGTCAGACGAGGCGAACGCAGAACAAGCGGTGTTTGAAAGACTCGTGCGCACCCGTTCGGACGATTGGGGAAGGTTCGCCGAACAGGCATTGTTGGGTTTTCTGACAACGTGGGCCAGCATCGAACATTTCGTGTCCTGCTCCAGTTCTAGTCTGCACAACTACGTGGACGTAACTTTTCGTGTCCGCGTCAATCGGAGATGGACCGCCGACAGGCAGCACGTATTTTTCGAAGGTGCTTCAGGCTGCGAGACCTCGTCGGTGGGATTTCTGCTCATGGATGAGGTCGAACTGGAGAACCGTGCCAGATGTCGATGCGGAACAAGAGAGCCAAAATGAGATGCGATGACGAACCTTATTGGATTTTGTAATGCCAATTACGTGGTCAACGGGCGGACTTTCAGCGGAGCTGCGGCAAAATTGAAGATAAGAGAATACGCGCGTTTCGTATCGAATTCCTATTTCAGCGTTCTATCTGGGTAAAACTTATGGGCTACATCGCGTTTCGTGGAGCTGATGTCGGAGCCATTGGAAGAGAGATAGATAGCAGCTGCGAACCGATCGCATGGGTTGTGAAAAGGATGAACTTTGATGAGGAAAATGCGGGAAGGAGCCGACGGCACTGCCCGTCTGACCTGGGATGTCAGGGCGCCGGCACCGTTTGAATCTGCCTGGAACATCCTGATCAAGATTCAGTTGCTGAATGCCATTGGCTCTGAGGAAATACAACGGATCGGAGGAGTTAACTTAGGGGAAGCCGACCCGCATCGGTTGTTTCACTCGTCAGCAGGCTGGGACGTGCCGTATATCGCATCCTGTTTGCACGTCGACTCGGCTCGGATTCGCACCGCCTTCATGGAGCACCTGGGTTTTCCGAGGCGGGAAGGAGAGAAATACGCAGTACGTCACTGTCCAGATTGCAGCGCGTTGAACTATCACTGCACACTGTTCAACCTGCCTCTTATATCCCGTTGTCCGTGGCATGGTAAGGATTTGACGCAAGGCTGTGAACGCTGTGGATGGTTGCCGATTCGCTGGAGATGGCGCGCGAACGCAGATTTGCTCCGGTGGGCGTGTCCGGACTGCGGTCATGTCATTGATCTGGGCGGTAACCTGACGGTCAAATGCATCCCAGCCGAGACAGAAGAAGCAGTCCGTACGCACTGTCGACAGATGCTGAACTGGTGGAGCAAAGTTCAAAAGGCAACTGGCGACGCATCGAGCCTGTTAAATCCGCTAGCTTACGAAGCCCGACCGTTCGACTATGAGTGGATGTGGCGACTCAACTGGGCAACGGGTGTATGCGCTCCGCCCGCCGAGTGGGGCGTAGTTCCTCCTACGCTGAGTGCGGGCGTGCTCGTGAGATTGCCTGGAGAAGGTCTGCCACAGTGCAATAGCCGCGAATGCCTGAAGGCACATCGATTGGTTCGAAAATCCATCTTTCGGCGCTTCATATCAGGTCATGCAGAATGTTTCTCCGAGCTGATGGCAATGGGTCCATTCGAACGGATATCGCTGGACTGCTCTGCCATATGTACTCTATGCGTGGCCTTCCTGAGCTGGCGCGCGGCCCACGAGAGACGGCTTCCATCTTCTGAACGGCAGGCAGATCAAATGCCTTCGCCGCGCTTGCGGGGAGTTACCCTCTCGGGGATTTCGTCGAATGGCCAGTATGACGCTATGCTCAGTTTTTTGAACTTTGTTCGGATCTGGGCACAGATAGAAGAGCAGTCATCGGTGTCCGCGTTCCGGATCATTGCTTTGCGTGGAGAGTCTGAGCCAATGCTCATTCCGCATGTCGTTGTGAACGGAGCGCGCGAGCAGGTCGTCTGCGTGATTCCCCGTGCTGCCGATCTCTTTGAAATTGCGACGAAACGATGTGCGAAACGGCGCTCCGGCGATGTACCGATGGCACATCCTGTCGGCTGGAACACGGTGATTGATGGAAAGGTGCTGTTCGCAGCTCGTCACCATCAGCCGCACTATAGAAACTCGTACCACCATATTTACGTTTGAGACGGGTGTTTTTCTTCGTACAGACGAATGTCGGTCGCCAGTATCGAATGTCACTTTTCTGAAGCGAGTACACGTGGACGCGGTGCGGACGAGGGCGTACGAAAGTTCGACAGGGAAGATTCGCCCACGGCTCGTCACGGTCATTTCGCGTCGCCTGTTTAGCGCGCGGGATTCTTGGCAGGATCGCCTCGTGCACAGGTATCTCATGGTCAACGTGACGGGCGTGGAGATCGACGCGACTGCGGTCATCGCGGCTGATGGCGCGACGTGCGGGGCGGCGGGTTCTGGGATAACGTTTCTTTGGTGGCAGTCAGCGGCTCTGTGCCGTGGTCTCATCCCAGATTCAACATCATTTTCGGTTTCTATTCACGCTCCTGCAAACACTCGAGGACGCGGCATGAATCGATGAGGAAGCTGATCTATGACGGTCAACTTCATCGGGAATGGGGCGGTGGCATCGTCCTATGCTCGTATGAGCAGAGATGCGCTGGAAATTTCATCGTGGAGGTGCGTGATTCGGAAGCCGATGAGCGCGCGGCTCCCGCTACTCTAAACTTTTACGCCCCGAAACGACTAGCGAAGAAGTGTCAGTTTCATGCCGACGGCATGGAGATACCAGGTCGGAGGCGTTGCATTAGACGCATATCGAATTCTTCGCGAACCACGGTCCATTTAACCGCCTCAGTGAAAGGTGAAGCATTTGCGGATAGTGGGCGGAGCCCGGCCCGGACGACCGTGTGAGGAGCAGGGAACGTCCATGGGCGCAACACCGAGCAACGCTAGTCGCGCGCGCTGTCGTATTTTTCAAGCCCGGCAATCTCAGAGCGCACTACTTGTCCCAACTCCCGAACTTCCTGAGGCGTCAGGCCGACTGCGTATGCATAGAAGAGCACGCTGAGAGGATGAACGCCTATCGCCCGTGCGATTTCGTCGAGCTTGTCTAGCGTAGGCGTCTGCTTTCCAAGCTCGAGCGCGCTTAGATAGGTTCTGCTTGAGACGCCAAGACCGTCCTGAGACACGCCGCGCATTCTGCGTGCTGCCCTCAGTCCGCGCGCGAGGCCAAGACGAAGCGTCATCAGTCATGTTGGTGAATTTGAAGACGTAACTGTCGTTGGATGCACACAATTGCGCTACAATTGATAATGTGCAAAATGTAACAATCGACCAGTTTATGCTCGCAGAAATTCGCTTGACCCAGAGGGCTGAAGCGCAGGGCATTGCGCTCAGCGCTGTGCTGCCGGTAATTTCAGTCCATTGATTTCTTGAAAAGATGCTGCTCACAAAATCTCAGTGGGAGACGCCGTTCAGGACGAGGCATGACCCGTTCAACCGTTGGCGCCTCGCTGGCATCAACCATATAGCTACAACGTTCCTGGTACGCGCTGCCGGAACGCGGCCCGATGATCCGGACGGTTATTCGTTTATCGTTGCCGATCCATCGATCCTTGTTTCAGTTCTCGAGGGGTACGGCGCAACAAAGCCTCGTTTGCTGGCGATCGACTGGGAAACGATGGTTCCTGTTTCGAGCCTGTGGTCGTACCTGTGCGCCGATCGTGGATCGAATTTTCTCGCCTATGCGGACGCGCATGGCCGCCTGAGAGCATGCGAGCCTCAGCAACCTGATCCTCTTGAAGCGAGTAGCAAGGTGCTTGTCTGGGCGCATGCTGATGCAGACGCGGCCTAACCCACAGCTTATGCATAAGAATGGGCGACGAGACTGCCGGGCGTCTCTGCGCAAGCATCTGCCCGTAAGAGATTGTGGTGCACCGTTTTTTTTGGTTTGGATGGCCTTTGCTGCATTTGTGGGCAAATCTGCGCCGCTGCGTTCCAGCGTGGACACCGCGACTGGATAGATCATCCGGAGGGCGATTGCGTATGTGCGAGTCTGAGGTCGTATCGGCACAGCATGCCGATTTACCATGCGCTTCGGAGCGGCTTCAAAGCTGGCGCGAGGCCGCAGGGGCGCGGACGGCGAGGGATAGTCAAACATGAGTCAGTGTATCGGCGTGTCGTCAGAGATGACCAACTGAGGAGCCGGCATGCAGGACGCAACAGAAATCGTGCAGTTCCTCATGGATTTCGCGCCACGGTCGCAGCCGGTGGGCTTGCGCTACTTCGCGGAGCTTGAAATCGACGCGCGTCAGGTCGGCGAACTCGTCAAACGAGGGTGGTTGCGGCAACTGTCTGACGACGCCTATCTGCTGCGTGGAGACCAGCCAGGCATCGATGGCACGATTGCCTATTTGCAGGCATACACTTCAAATCTCCACGTGGGAGGAAGAGCCGCGCTGGAGTGGCACCGGATGATGCATCATCTTCGCTTCCGCGACCGGATTGATTTGTGGGGGCGGGGATATTGCAACATTCCTGGCTGGGCGGTGGAAAGGCTTATGTGTTCCTACTATTCCCTGGCTCTGTTCGATGCGCGGATGGATGAAAGCTACGGATTGAAGCCGCTTGCGTGGCGCCATCCACAGGTGCTCGTTTCAGTCCCGGAACGCGCAATTCTCGAATACATGAGTGTCTCGCTGGACTTGGTCTTGATAGAAGACGTGAGAGCCATCATCGGGAGCCTTAGAAACATCCGGCTGAACATCCTTCAGGAACTGGTCGATTGCTGTTCACGAAGAGACGTAGTGTGGGGGCTGAAATTTCTCGCCGAGGACGAAGACATAAGCTGGGCTCGCCAGTTGCGCGTCTGAGCACTGTGGTGCGATGGCAGCGGTAATCCTGTCCGGAGTACGGTTTGAAAACGCGTCGATGAGCTCGTATGCCGGTTTGAGCGTCGACGTCGTTTGCGGGCTTTGGGAGCGCTACCGAGGGGGGCGTTAGCAGTTCGATTGAACGCTTGTTCGAAGGGAGCTGGGACGGATATTCGGTGGTCGTCGGCTTAGAGAAGCCGACACAGTTTTCGGTGCGGACACCGGCGAGCCATCCCTCGTACGCGTGGGGATCCACGTTGCATTTGCAATCGGTGGGGCGATATTTTCACACCCGGGATAGGGATGCGATGGATCTTCGGGTAGATGATGTGCTGCTCGTGGTGATCTCGTTCACCGAGGAATCGTGCGAAGCGTATAGCCACTCGGAGGACCGGAAAGTGCGAGGGAAGAGCGGTTTGCCCGAGCCGCCCGGTTGGCGGCCGTTGTCCTAGTAGCAGAAGGGTGCTGTGAGAGCGAAAATAGCCGGGTTGGCCCGGAAACAGGGCTGAAACTTTTGTCATTCCCCACCGAGGTCGCTGTCGCCTCGTGTACATCTGAGACTCAAGATCCGTCGGAGTTGCTCCATGACAGACCATCCCGAGCATAACCTCGCCACGAAGGAGGCCATCGGGTTCCGTGACGAGTTGCTCCGACAAGGGTGGCCCGACGCTCGTCATGTTGCTGAACTGGTGGGTTTTTCGACCGGACATGAGGGCACCGCGTACGCGATTCAGGCCCGAGCGACAGGCGCTTTGCTTGGTGTCTGGTCTGAGCTGCAGCATCGGTTCATCTATCCGGACTTCCAGTTCAATCGATTGGGCGCAATCCGGAAGGACGTCGCTGAACTTCTCGCCGCCCTCCCGCCGGACAAAGACGATCGCGGAGGCTGGCGACGTGCTTTTTGGCTCTATTCGCCGCATCCAATGCTGGGCGGGCAGACGCCGGCAGACGTGTTTGCGAACATTCCGGTTCGCGTGATCGAGGTCGCAAGAGTGGAATTTCTGGGCGATCCCGGGACGACCTGGTGAACCTCCGACCGGAATGGGAGCGACGGTGGATGCGGTTCGCGCTGGGCCTGCATACTCCTCTGATCAGGACGACCCGCAGATCCTTCAGCGAGTCGTGGTGAAGACGCAGGCGAGGCGTACGCCGTGCGGGGTCGCGAACGTGTGGGGCCGCCGCTGTTCGGCCCGGATGGCTGCGGCTTGCATCAGCGCCTGGGACTGGTCGGACTGGCACGACGGATGGAGCTGAGCGGAGCGGAGGAACGTCCCCATGGACGGCGGCGGCTCGGCGCGCCAGGGCCACGCACGCGCAAGTCCTGGCGGCGCTCGCGATACGATGAGCGTCCGGCGCTCGAGGACATCCCAGCTCGATATGCCGAAAGGTCATCGCTTGTGAGGTTTTCGCGGGCGCGAAAATATCGGAGACGTGAGCACGATGGCAACCATCAAGGTTTTACGGCCCGACGATTTTCCCGGAGACGAGAATTGTGGGGACAATCGGATGAGAGGGCTTGCACAGGAAAGCGGCCCGTCCGATGTTAACGCCACTGGCGCAGATGAACGGTCTGCTCGTTGGCAGAATGAAAACTCGGAAGCGATCGTGCTACAACGATTACATCGAGAAGAATGGGATGCTTCTCGACCAGTTAAGAATATTCTGATGGTCAACCAGTTCCAGTCCTGACCCGCAGGCGCGGCTACACGCATACGAATTCACCGCGCTGCGCGCATTCGCCCAGAGGCTCAGTGCGCAGCGGTGGCATGCCCGTCCTTTGCGCCGGACGACAATGGTAATGACGCTGCTTCGGCGCCATACGGGGAAAGAAGTGTTTGCGTCGGGCGATTGCCCTAAGGTTGTCCAACCTCGGGACTTGTGCCCGGCACGCCGGCCAGGTTAGGGTATGCGTGCGGTCGTGCCTTGCGCTTCGTGATAACACTCGCGGGAAGGCTAAACTTGATTGAACTTGCAGTAACAGGAGGAATGTCTGTGAACAAGCAGGAACTGATCGACGCGGTCGCGGCGTCTACGGGTGCAGGCAAGGGCGTCACCGGCGAAGCAATCGATGCGGTCATCGGCGCGATCATGCAGGCCGTCACGAAGGGCGAAAGCGTGCAGCTGGTTGGCTTTGGCTCGTTCAGCCAGGGCACTCGGGCTGCCCGTACGGGTCGTAATCCGGCGACCGGTGAAGCTATTCAGATTGCAGCGGCCAAGACGGTCAAGTTCACTGCCGGCAAGGCGTTCAAGGATGCGGTCAACGCCGCCAAGCGTTAGTTCGCCTATCCCATAATCTGTCACCCCCCTCTGTACTCGCACTGCAGATGCCGTTACCGGACACGAGGCGCAAGCACCTTCCCGACAGACAAGGATGTGGTGCGTTCTTCGAATTGCTGCCGAAGTCGCCCATCGGGCGGGTGAGGGGAATTACCGTTCATGGACTGGTACCGCTGAGTGCAGCTGGACGGCGCGCAGATCTGCGCCCGATTTCATAGACGCAAGCGTCCATTCAATGATTCAATGGAGCGTGGCCATGCCGCAGGGCATTGTGAACGACGGTTGCCGCCACGTGAATTAGTCGCGACGCTCGAGGTCTGCGTAGGTGGCGCGCACGCTATGTGCGTGACGGAAGCCGACAAGGTCAATGCCGATCTGCTGGCGTTCATCAATGGCTGAGTTGACGGCAGGGCCCGGAAAACGGCGCTTCCTTGCGGGGCGCACTGTTTTTCATCTGTGATGCTGCATCGCCCGGTGCAGATCACACACAGATGAACCCGCATGGCAATCGAAGTGGACAAGGACGTGCGCAGCGAAGCGATCGCTTCGTTGCAACACTACTTCGTGGAGAACATGGACGAGCCGATCGGCAAGATCCGGGCGGGCGCGCTGCTCGCGTTCTTCGTTGAGAAAATCGGCCCGGTGATCTAGAACTCGCAGTGCAAGACGCGCAGGAACGTCTGCTCGCGCGCGTGTCGGAACTCGATATCGAGTGTCATGAGGACGCGTTCGGCTACCGAAGAAGTAGTATGTCAAGCGCCGTTAGTACGCGGCGCGGCCTTGCATCAGGGCACGTCGCGGCGACGTTGTCGCGCAGCACGAAGTCGACGAACGCGCGCGAGGGCGCGCGCCGGGAACGATGCCTGCATCCGGATCTATCACGAGCGTGCCTTCATGGGCGCCATCACCGTGTCGAGCTACCGCTGCGGTGAGGCTCCGGTCGGAATGCCAAGCACCTGACCCCACGGAGGCATGGCGTGAGGAGCGGTCCGCTCGTGTAGAAAGATTTCTTGAGATCGGTAGTTGGTTAACTGCTGTGCGATGTGACGAGATCGCCCCTTGGCTAGGCTAGGCTTGGCGAAGATCACGCTGCGGAGTCTTTGCAGCTTCCCGGTATGAATAGCACATAACGACGAGCTGCTGTAGGAGCGCATGCCCACGGCTTCGGCAACTTTCGATCAAACAGATTACGGGTCGTCGCGAAAAGCGAAGTGCGAGCTGTATGGCTAAAAGTGACCAGATCGGCGAACTCGGAACTCAGCATCAGCGGCGGCAGCAAACATCGTGGCTGTTGCAGGTTGTATACATTTGGCAGACGCCTCGATCAAGTCGCTGATATCCACCTGCGCCGCAACCAGAGAAATAGCGCCTCTCGACAGCCGTCATTCGCGACGTCCGTCGCAGCGTTTACCGTGCTCACCGTTCCCACAACATCTGCATTCAAGTGGGTCGCCGAACCTTTTGGCGTTTCGGCTCGTCGGCTTTAGTGACCAGGTACTTGGTAACCGTCCGACCACGCGCGTTCTGTAAGCGTGGCACCAGCGACGTCTTGACTGGGCTCGTTTCAGGCTGCTGTGCGCAGCTGAGCGGCAATGACCCACGGTGCAAGTTCGTCGATGCGGTTGATCGCATGGTCGGCAATGCGTGTGAGCACATAGCGCAGATACGCCTGAGGATCGATGCCGTTGAGTTTTGCAGTGCCAACGAGGCTGTAGATCGCGGCGGCACGTTCACCGCCAGAGTCTGCTCCAGCGAACAGATAGTTGCGGCGGCCGATTGCCACCCCGCGGAGGGCGCGCTCGACTGGCAGGTTGTCGATTTCGGGCTGGCCGTCATTACAGTAGCGTGTGAGCGCCTCCCACCGGTTCAACGCATAGAGGATCGCCCGACTCGTGTCCGATTTGCGCGAGAGCGTTTCCAGCGTCGCTGTGAGCCACGCATGGAATCGGTCGAGTAGTAGCCGCGCGTGCTCTTGGCGAAACGCGCGGCGCTGGTAGGGCGGTTTGCCCCTGATCGTTTCCTCGATCCGGTATAGCGCACCGATGTGTTCGAGCGCTTCGGTGTTCAACGCATTGGGGCGCGCTACGTGCAATTCATAGAACTGTCTCCGGGCATGCGCTCAGCAGGCTGCCTCGGTGACGCGCCCACTTTCGTAGATGGCCTGGTAGCCCCCGTATGCGTCGGCTTGCAGCGTACCGTTGAATGACTCGAGATGCTGTTGCGGATGGATGCCCTTGCGGTTCGGCGTATAGGCGAACCATACCGCCGGCGGCGTCGTGTCGGCCGATGCTCGATCATCGCGGACGTACACCCACAGGCGACCGGTCTTCGTCTTGCCGTTGCCCGGTGCCAGCACTGGAACCGGCGTGTCGTCGGCGTGCAGTTTCGTCGCCGAGATGACGTGTCGACGCAGCGTTTCAACGAGCGGCTGCAGCAGCGTCGCCGCGTGACCGACCCACTTCGCCAGCAGCGAGCGATCAAGCTCGACGCCTTCTCGCGCGTACATGACCGACTGCCGGTAGAGCGGCACGTGGTCTGCGAACTTCGAGACCAGCACATGGGCCAGCAGCCCCGGGCCGGCGAGACCGCGCTCGATGGGACGACTCGGTGCAGGCGCCTGAGCGATGTGGTCGCAACACACGCAGGCAAACTTCGGGCGCACATGACGGATGACCCGGAAGCTTGCCGGTACGTACTCAAGTTGTTCGGCGACATCTTCGCCCAGCGACTTCATCAGGCCACCGCATTGCGTGCACTTCCCGGCGGATTCGGGCAAGTGCGTTCGGATCTCGCGCGGCAGATGTTCAGGCAGTGGCTTGCGCGGTGTCTGTTCCACAGCCGTGCGAGGCGTCTTCGGGATTTCGAGCGGCGCCGCGCCTTCGTCGGCCTCAAGCTCTTCGAGGCGCAGCTCGAGTTGCTCGATCTGATGGTCCAGCTTCTCCGACTTGCACCGAACTGCATACGGCCAAGCTTGGCAATGAGGAGCTTCAGGTGTTCGACTTCGGCTGCGCGCGAAGCCAACGCGGCTTGTTGCGAGTCGACTGTTTCTTGCAGTTTGAGCACTTGCGCGTCGCGCTCGCGCAGCGCCGCTGCCTGGCTGAGCAGCATGGCCTTCAGCGTTTCGACATCGGGAAGTGGGCTCGCGCGCGTCATGCAGGCAGTTTACGCGCCGGCAACGACGTTTGCAACGCTGAGGTTGGCTGTGCTGTTCTCGTCGGTTGCCGCCAGTCGATGCCTTCCAGCAGCATTGATAGTTGCGCCGGGCTCAGGCAAATAACGCCACCGTCGGCTTGAGGCCATACGAAGCGCCCCTTCTCGAGTCGCTTCATCAGCAGGCACATGCCATCGCCGCTCCACCACAGCACCTTGAGCAGGTCGCCGCGTTTGCCACGAACCACGAAGACGTGCCCGCAGCGACGGTTGGGGTTAAAGTGCACTTTCTACTGAATCCGGTGTTTCCCGATGGTTGGCCTGATCGGGCGACGACTCGAGAAGCAAATAGCTTCCGCGAGTCGAATCAAGTGCCAGCAATCGCGATAGGAACTGCACGGGAGCCGCTGTTAGCGATCTCAACGCGTATCGATGTTCTTGATGAAAGGGTGTATGCGCACGTCTTTCCATACCTTGTTGACGAAAAATGGATCGTTGTGTGCAAACTTTTTGGCTTCATCTAGCGTTTGAGATTCGACGAGAAGCATACTGCCAATTTTTCTGTTCGAGCCTTCCTCGGTATAAGGACCTGCTACGAGAATCTTTAATGGCGCCTTCTTCAGATGCGCGCGATGTTCCGCGTAGTGGGCTTCGCGCGCATCTGAGGTAGCGGGATCATCAACGCAATATATAACGGTTAACATGTTGCCTCCGGAAGTTGTTTTTTGCTCGAAGAACTCCCCGCTCCGGCCTGCAGAAAGTAAGGAGCCTTCGAACTTGGCTTAACGAAGATTGATCGTGGTGTTGACGCCGTCATTCACAGTGGCGTCATCAAACCAGCGCGCTGTAACTGTCTTCGTCTGCGTATAGAATTGGATGACCTGCTTTCCATAGGGACCGAGATCGCCGAGCTTCGAACCCCGGGAGCCCGTGAAGCTGAAGTAGGGAACCGGCACCGGAATGGGGATGTTGATCCCAACCTGACCAATATCGATTTCACTCTGGAAATGACGAGCAGCAGCGCCACTTTGGGTGAACAATCCAACGCCATTACCGAATGGGTTGCTATTCACCAGTTCGATAGCAGCGTCAAGAGTGGGTACCGTCAGCACGACTAGCACGGGGCCGAAGATTTCCTCACGATAGATCGTCATATCGGTCGTCACGTTCGAGAAGATCGTCGGACCGATAAAGTTCCCGCTCTCGTACCCCTTCACTTTCACATCGCGACCATCGAGCAGAAGGGTCGCACCTTCATCGACGCCGCTCTGAATCAGTCTGAGGACGCGTTCTTTCGCGGCGCGCGAAACAACGGGTCCAACATCTGTTCCCGGTTCGTTGCCCGCATTCACCTTCAGTGTCTTGGCGCGTTCGACCAGTTCGGGAAGCCATTCTTGCGCTTTTCCAACAAGCACCACTACCGACGTCGCCATGCAACGCTGTCCAGCCGCTCCAAAACCCGCGCCGGCCAGTGCATTCAGGGTATGCTCGCGCGACGCGTCGGGGAGAACCACAGCGTGGTTCTTGGCGCCCATCATTGATTGAACACGCTTGCCGTGTTCGCTCGCGAGCCTGTAAACGTGTGTGCCGACGGAGGTTGAGCCGACGAACGAGACAGCCTTGACATGAGGGTGAGAGCACAGGGCGTCAACTACTTCCTTGCCGCCGTGAATGACATTGAGAACCCCGCTTGGTACACCTGCCTCGATCGCGAGCTTCACAAGCTCGATCGTCGACAGCGGATCTTGCTCAGATGGTTTGAGCACAAAGGTGTTCCCGCACACGATCGCCATTGGGAACATCCAGAGCGGAATCATGGCGGGAAAGTTGAACGGCGTAATGCCGGCACACACGCCGATGGGTTGGCGCAAAGTATACGTGTCCACCTTGCCCGCGACATTCTCGAGAAACTCTCCTTGTTGTAGGGTACCTATCGATGCCGCGTGTTCTACGACTTCCAGTCCTCGGAAGATGTCACCTTCGGCGTCGGGAATCGTCTTTCCCTGCTCAGCGCTGAGGATCTTGGCGATCCGCGAACTGTTGGCGCGGATCAGGTCCTGATATTTGAGCATGATGCGCATGCGAGCGCCGACAGACGTGTTTTTCCAGGACTGAAACGCCGTATGCGCTGCGTTGATAGCCGCTTCGATTTCCTGTCGGGTGGAGTAGGGGACGGGACCGATGACTTCCTGCGTTGCAGGATTCACGATGTCTCGCCACTCCTTCGTCTCGGAGTTGACGAAAGCCCCATTAATAAGGAGCTGAGCCGTGGAAAGTGTTTCCGGGGATTTGGGTGAGTTCATGGCTGGGTATGGTCAGTTTGTCGGAGAAGCCTCACCGTGTCGCGGCGCGCGCCTACGGGCAGGTTTTTCTCGTGTCAATAACGGGGCAGAGTGCAATGCTGCGGTAGACGAGTCAATCGAACCGGGGACTTGCTGGTGCTTGTGCCCGTGACTGATTCCCGCCCGGTGCATAAAGGGTTTCGGATGTCGGCGCGGGCACCATCACCGCTATCTATGCAGGAACACGCCTCGTGTGTGAGCTAATGTCTACTGCACGCCCCGATCAGATTGTTCAAATCGGGGCGCTTGAGGCACGTTGGTATCAGGCTGCCTTCGCTGCCTTTGCCTGTTCTGCCAGATGTAGTACAAGCGAGGTCGCATCCATATCCGCACCACCGCTCTTGGCATGCTCGGTCATCAGCATGTAGGCCGCCTCCGCGGTCTCAAGCCGAGCACCCACGTCTCGACCAGCTTCGACCGCGAGGCTAAGGTCTTTGGCCAGAAGCCAGGTCTTGAAACCAGCTTTGTATCCGTGGGACGACGGGGCCTCGGCCACAACGCCCGGTGCCGGGTTCCAAAGACGGAACGACCAGTTGTCCGCTGACGAACGAATAGCGATTTCGAAAAACTCCTTCATGTCGAGACCCAGGCGCTGGCCCAAGGCAGTCGCTTCGCAGTTGACAGTGACGCTTACCGCCATGATGAGGTTATTCACCACTTTTGCGGCCTGACCCGCACCCGGGCCGCCTACGTACGCGATGTAGTCACCGAGCGGCTTCAGTCGCTCCTTCGCAAGATCCGCATACTCTTTTTCACAACCGGTCATGAAAGTGAGCGTGGCGTCCCGCGCACCTTCCGTGCCGCCGGAAACCGGCGCTTCGACGAAAACAACCCCCGCTTTTGCCGCAGCTTCGTGGAGCTTCTTCGCATAGGCAATTCCGACCGTTGAGCAATCGAGAATCATGGTTCCCGGTCGGACGCTTGCGAAAACGCCATCGGGCGCTGTCATTGCCTGGTAAACGTCAGTTCCGGAAGGAAGCATCGAGTAGACGACGTCTGCATCGGCCGCAGCCTCTGCCAGACTCGCGGCGACCTTGACTCCGTTATCTTCGGCCCGCTTCGCTGCTACTGGGTCGATATCAAAGCCATTAACGGAAAAACCGGCATTGATAAGGTGTTTGGACATGGGATTGCCCATGAGACCAAGGCCGATCCACGCAATAGTGGGCATGGAAACTCTCCTTCGCTGTGAGGTTGTCGACATAGCGTCCGTGATAGCGATGGTGACGTCTCCGTGTCAACCGTCGCTGGACTGAGAAAAAGCTTATTGCTCGGCTTTCTGAGGGAACAGTGGACAAACGTACCAACGGTTGTGCATTAATCACACGTCGCTAGCGCTATCAGGCCTGTGCGCCTATGGACTAGGTGTTTGTCCGGATGTGGAGGCCAGGCCCGGGTGCGTAGCGGCTTGGCCAGTAGTTGGCAAAGGCGGGCAGATTGCACTCCATGACATGGCGCGCGTTATACGGCGGTTCGGGTTATCACTGAATTACTCGATTTACGCACATTCACTGTTGATTCATCGACTACCGGGTCAGCAGGTGACGAGACAACATAGTCGTGCAGCCCGATGAATCGCGCATCGGAACCGGCTCTGCTTCACACCATCAGGGCACATGCTTTCTCTATATCGGTTCCGTCTTCACGATCTGCCCTGGATGAACTGCGGGACCCTCGTCAGTAATCGCAGGCACCGGTGATTACGGTCATCGCGGCGCAAAAAATACATACATGAAAATATTTTGGAGACAGATATGAGTGCAGTTCTCGACAAATCAGTATCCGAAAGAATGGGGGCGAAGGATCGCCTGGTCATCTTCGCTTCGTCGCTCGGCACTATATTCGAATGGTATGACTTCTTTCTCGCTGGGGCATTAGCGCCTTACATCAGCAAGTCAATTTTCTCCGGTGTCAATTCCACAGCGGGCTTCATCTTCACCTTGCTAAGTTTTGCAGCGGGTTTTGCGGTGCGACCGCTCGGCGCAGTTGTCTTCGGTCGGCTCGGTGACAAGCTAGGTCGGAAGTACACTTTTATGGTCACGATTGTCGTCATGGGCGCTTCCACGTTTTTCGTCGGACTGCTGCCGGGTTATGCGACGATCGGACTGGCCGCGCCGATCGCCTTTGTGAGTATGAGATTGTTGCAAGGTCTGGCGTTGGGCGGAGAGTACGGCGGCGCCGCAACCTACGTTGCGGAACACGCGCCGTCGAACAAGCGGGGAGGCTGGACATCCTGGATTCAAATGACTGCCACGTTGGGGCTGTTTCTTTCGCTCCTCGTGATTCTTGTTGTGAGAACGGGAACTGGCGAGAGCAACTTCACGAACTGGGGGTGGAGAATCCCCTTCCTGCTTTCGATCGTACTTGTGGGTGTGTCGGTCTGGATCCGGATGATGCTCAGCGAATCGCCCGTCTTCCAGAAGATGCACGCGGAGGGAAAAACATCAAAAGCGCCGATAAAAGAGGCGTTCGGCCAATGGAAGAACGTCCGATTGATGTTGATAGCTTTGTTCGGTGTAACCGCGGGCGAAGCCGTGGTCTGGTATACCGGTCAGTTCTATACGCTGTTCTTCCTCAACCAGACGCTGAAGGTCGATGGTCAACTTACTAATCTTATCCTCATCGTAGCGTTGTTGGTCACGTCGCCGTTCTACGTTGTGTTTGGGACCCTGTCGGATCGAATCGGCCGCAAGCGAATCATGCTCGCAGGTTGTCTGCTCGCAGTCTTTACCTACGTCCCGCTCTTCAAGGCATTGACGCACTACGCGAATCCGGCGTTAGAGCAGGCACAGGACAGTGCTCCGATCGTTCTCTACGCCAATCCCGAACAATGCTCGGTCCAGTTCAACCCGGTAGGCACTGCTCAATTTACGAGTTCCTGCGACGTGGCAAAGGCCGCGCTCTCAAAAGCGGGCGTCGGCTACGAAAATCGCGTTGCTAGTGGCGGAACGGCAGTAATCGAGGTTGGCGGGAGAAGCGTGCATTCGTACGATGCGAAATCCACAAGTGCGTCTGTGGAAACGACACGATTCAATACCGAACTGCACGACGCCTTATCGGCGTCTGGCTATCCGCTGAAGGCTGATTCGGGCCTGGTCAATGTACCGATGACAATCGTCGTGCTGATTATACTCATGCTCTACGGAACAATGGTGTACGGGCCGATGGCAGCGATGCTGGTCGAATGCTTCCCAACGCGCATACGGTACACGTGCCTATCGGTCCCGTATCACATTGGCAACGGTTGGTTCGGCGGCTTCCTGCCGGCGAGTGCGTTCGCAATAGTTGCAGCTCAAGGAAATATATATTCGGGCCTTTGGTACCCAGTTGTGGTGACTGCGATGACCTCTATCGTCTGCATTTTCTTCGTCAAGGAAACGGTCGGGACGAAGGTCGATGCGGAAGTCTGAGCCGACTTGTCGGTGATTGTGAGGATGTCGCGTGGCGTAAGTGAACATGCGACTTCATCGTACGGTGAGTCTTTCGGGAACAACTATGAAGATAGCATTCATCGGAATCGGCAACATGGGCGCCCCGATGGCGCGAAATCTCCTACGTAGAGGGCACTCGGTTACGGCATTTGACGTCTCGACAAGTGCGCGTTCTTCGCTCGAGCCGGATGGAGCAAAGACCGCTTCAACTGTCCGGGAAGCAGCTATCGATGCCGAGATGGTTTTCACAATGCTGCCGAACGGTGCGTGCGTGGAGCAGACTTATCTCGGCGAAGGCAGTCTGCTCGACGGACTCGTTCAACGTCCAGTGCTGGTCGACTGTTCAACGGTTTCTCGCCAGACGGCAGCGCTCGTCGCAACGGAAGGGAAGCGGAAAGGCTTTTCTGTGGCTGACGCGCCCGTCTCCGGCGGGGTCATGGGCGCACACGCTGGCACCCTGACATTCATGGTCGAAGCGATTCCAGTGTTTTCAACGAGATCAGAAATGTGCTTCTTGACATGGGAAAAACCGCATTTCACGCGGGCGGAAACGGTGCCGGGCAGATGGCAAAGATATGCAACAACATGCTTGCAGCGATCTTGATGGCAGGGACAGCCGAAGTCCTGGCTTTGGCTGAACGGAACGGTGTTAGCGCGGCAGCTATAACTGAGATCATCAACGCGAGCACCGGCGGGAATTTCACGTCGCAACGGTGGAACCCCTGGCCCGGGGTTCAGGCCGATTCACCTGCGAGCAATGAGTTTAAAGGGGGCTTTCAGGTCGGGCTGATGATCAAGGATCTCGGATTAGCAATGAACTGTGCCCAATCGGTATCCGCATCGGTGCCGCTTGGCTCGCTTGCGAAAAATCTTATGGTTATACACGCTCAGGCCGACGCAAATTATCTAACGAAGGATATTTCCAGTATTCAGACACTCTACGCGCCCGACGTCTCCGCGTGAGATACCGGCTTAGCACAGTATCTTATCAGTGCGTCGATATCCGGAGCGTGCCGTCCTACGGATCGTGGAATCCAATACCGTTTTACTGCAAGGAGAATTCTCGTGAAAATCGCCAGTGTGATGTGGGTGGATCAAATGACCGAGGTTGGCATGGCCTCAATATTTGATGGACCTCCCGCGCACCTTGCCAGGCATACTACCGCGATGGAAGCCGAAGGGCCGAGCACATACAGGACGCTTCTTCATATGCCAGCGGCGAGCTTGTTCGCTCCGATGGACGACCATGCGCACTGTTTTCACGCTGCGATACTGGGGTATAACTGAGGATTTCGCGATCTACGACTAAAGTAAAATGGGGGGTATTAACGCTTGAGCAACGCGCCACATATGCCCCCCCGCAAACCTGCTGAAAATTGGGACGACTTCCGGTACTTCCTTGCTGTCGCCCGGAATGGAACGTTGTCTGCTGCTGCCGAACGGCTCGGAACAGAACATACGACGGTCTCTCGACACATTCAGTCGCTTGAGAATGCTTTGAAAAGCAGGCTCTTTCATAAAAGCAATATCGGGTACGAGCTTACCGAAGTTGGTCGCCGCGTCCTCGAAACAGCCGAGGCAATCGAGAGCGCTTACGTGCTTTCGAAAGCTGCTGCCGACCACGATTCGGTCGAAATCGAAGGGGTCGTTCGGATAGGCGCACCGGATGCCTTCGGAAGTGTATTTCTGGCGCCTAGGGTGCAGGATCTTACTGAGAAGAACCCTCGGCTGGAGATTGAGATATTCGCCGCACCTCGCGTTTTCAGCCTCTGGAAGCGGGAAGCGGATATCGCTATCAGCCTGTCCGGTGCCGAGCACATGCGCGTGGCGTCGCGGCGTCTGACGGACTACAGGCTCTTCGTTTATGCAACGAAGGGATACCTTGAAAACTCTCCGAAAATACGCACGACTGCCGATCTCGCATCTCATCCTTTTGTCGGCTACGTCGAAGAAGGTCTGTTCGCCCCGGAACTTAATTATTTTGACGTCGTCAGCCCGGATTTGCTTCCTCGCGTCCGAAGTACAGCATTGCTTCCACAAGTCTTTGCTACGCTGGGAGGGCGAACGCTGGGTATCTTGCCGGCGTATGTAGCCGCTTCGTTCCCGGAATTAACGCCGGTCTTGCCAAAAGCCGTGTCTCTGGTGCGCTCGTTTCACATGCAGGTCAACGAGGACCATCGCAAGGCAGCGAACATCAGGGTGGTTGCCAACTTTGTTGCAGACCTTGTGCAGAGTCATCGCTCCTTGTTCATGGGGCGTGAAACGGACCCCAAGGCGTAAGTTAAGCTTGCGTTACTCCTGCACAGCGATTGTGCGGTTTTGGGGTACTGTTCCGCTCACAGGTTACCTATAGTTTTCTATTCTCGTCCAGGAGCGGACGAGTCCGAAAGGCGCGCAGCAGTACGTCTGAAATAGGAGTTGCAGATGACACAAGCCATACGGCTCACGAATACCGGTGGTCCTGATGTGATGAAGTGGGAGACCTTCGATCCTGGTCGACCAGGGAGTGGAGAACTGCGGATAAAGCACACTGCGGTTGGACTGAACTTCATCGACATCTACCACAGGGAAGGAGCCTATCCCTTGCCACTACCGACAGGGCTTGGGGTCGAGGGAGTGGGTATTGTCGTCGACGTCGGAGTAGGGGTGACAGATTTCAAGCCGGGCGACCGAATCGCGTACGCAGGCGGCCCTCCGGGGGCTTATGCATTCGAACGTTTGATACCTGCTGGTCGCGCGGTCCTTTTGCCCGAATATATCGAAGATGAGGTTGCGGCCAGCGTCTTCTTTAAAGGGCTGACGGTTGAGTATCTGATCCGGCGATGCTACCCGGTCGAAAAAGGCGACACTGTGCTCTGGCATGCCGCAGCAGGTGGTGTAGGTACGCTGGCCGGCCAGTGGCTGTCCGATATCGGCGCCACGGTAATTGGTACCGTAGGCAGTGACGCGAAGGCCTCACATGCTCGTCAGAATGGATACACACACACCGTCAACTACAAATCCGAAGACTTCGTTGCACGTGTTCGTGAACTGACGGATGGCGTGGGCGTTGCGGTAGCATACGACTCGGTCGGAAAGGATACCATCATGGGGTCGCTCGATTGCGTGCGAACCCGTGGAACATTGGTAAGCTTCGGGACTACTTCGGGGCCCACGCCACTGATCGATCTTGCAACGCTCGGTGGTAAGGGATCGCTGTACCTCACACGCGCCTCGGTCGCTCACTATACGGCAAAACGTCCAGAGCTCGAGAATGCAGCCAATGCCGTGTTCTCTATGCTGAAAGCGGGCAAGCTGAGAGCGGCCGAGCCAACCCGATTCGCGTTGAAGGACGTCGCGGATGCACATCGAGAGTTGCAGTCTGGCAAAACGTCTGGTTCCGTAATTCTGGTTCCCTGATGTAGGAGTTTCCTCATAGACGGTCTGGTCTGTGACTTCTCGCGACAGCCGGAAGCCGCACGCTTGCCGACACGGACCGCGTTTTTATCGGCTCGACGCATACGGAGAAGACTGTAGATTTTCGGATGATTGCCGATAACTCGTTCTTGAACCTGTCTCGACAATGAACATTAGATTGAGAGAAAGATGAACGAGCCGCTTGTCTTTGTGAATATCGGTTGGATGGTGTCCTATCAGGGAACCAGGAATGACCCGACCCTAGGGGGACACGGCTGGCTGAAAGAGCATGATTCGGGACTGGAAGCCTGGAACTTTCTGCCGCACAGAAAGATGTTGTATGGATACGTCCCGCGCTCTGCACGTATTGACATTCGAAAGCTTGGCGCCGCGAGCAGTGACGAGCAAATGACCGGAGTAACGGTCGTCTGGCTTGCTCGCAATCCTCGTGACAAGGTCACATACGTTGCTGGCTGGTATCGGAATGCGACGATTAGACGAGAGTCCGGCTACTTTCGCGTTAATCGCAGCCCGAAACAGGTCGTCGAGTATCAGATTGAGGCGCCGCACGATACAGCAAGGTTGTTGGTCCCGGATCAACGACTATTGCAAGTCCCTACTGCGAAGATTAAGGGAAATCTCGGTCAAAGCCCCGTGTGGTACGGCAACGACAAATTTGTAGCCGAAGTTCGCGACTATCTGAAAAACGATGGGGTGATCCCGGCACAGCGGAAATCGAAGAAGTCTGGTGGGTCACGACAGGCGGATCCCGCGACCCGCAAGCTTGTCGAGCTTGCGGCCGTAAGGCACGCGATCGAGTACTACACATCCGAGATTGGCGGTAGTCGGACTGTGGAGTCGGTCGAAAAAGACAACGTTGGCTGGGATCTTGTCGTTTCAGGCGCGGAGGTCACGCTCAAGGTTGAAGTTAAAGGCCTTGCGGGCACTGAACTTCAGGTAGAGTTAACGCCGAACGAATACGCACAAATGCGATCCACGCAGAATCGGTCTTCATACACGATCTACGTGGTGACTGAAGCGCTGAGCGCGTCACCAAAGGCGCACATATTCTACTACAACGCCGAGGCTAGCACTCGTACCGACTACGTATGGGCGTCGGAAGACGGTCGAAAACTTGCCATCAAGGAATTAATCGGTGCGCGGCTGACGGTGCAATGACCAACAGGTTACGCGTCAGGCCATTCTACGTGTTAATTATCTCGTCTCGCTACCGCGCCGAAGCCACCGTCAGTGTAGGGACGGCCGCGCGCGAAGTGATCACGTGCTCGCTCTAAGGTGGCGGGCGAGTTATCGATTTTTGGAGAGAACGTTGGCTGGCATATGGCACATTCCGCGTAAAAAAGTGGGATTTCGGGTCACGGCACACAGAATTTTCTATGGCAAAACGGCCCGGTCTACATCATGGACAACCACAGGGCGGCTTGGTGGTGCTGGATGCAGCAGCTGTCGCCGGAGGAATCGATTGACGTTTTTCATATCGACCGCCATACCGATACGCTCCCAAGCAACCTTGAAATCTGGACGCGGCACCTACCGCAACAAATGAGAGGGAAATCTCTGGACGATTACTTGGGCCTCGAGTGTTTAATGAACGGATCCAAAGGCCCTGTGATCCGATAGGATAATTATCTCAGTCTCTTTTTCGAGCATGAGAAAGCGAGACTTGGTCGAGTTTACTTCGCTACGCATGGTGACGGAGACGCTCCTAATCTTCCGGACGGCTCCTGGCGAAATGTTGCTTCTTGGGATCTTCCTGCAAATTTTGATTATTGGCTCGCGGATGGGCATAACTGGATTATCAATATTGATCTGGATTACTTTTTCTGCGAGATGGAGAACGGAGAGTGTCGTCGCTTTCTTGCGCATGACTACGTGCAAGATTTGTGCGGTGCGATTAAACGCCACCAGGATAGTGAGCGCATTAAGGTCCTCACGATTTGCCTGACTCCGGATGAAGAAGGCTATAGCGGCGGTTGGGCGTCCGCGGAAGCCTTGTGCGCCGAGTTTTGCCGCCATCTTGGTATCTCCGACTTCGCTTTACCTTGAGTCCGTTATTCAACTGCCGTTTGCTCTAACGTGTACAATTCTGCTCACGCAGTTTGCTTTCGCAGGGCAAACGGTCGCCACTTCTGAGGGGAGCGGCGCGAACGCCGCCACCATGGGTGCCTTTGGCACTCCGGGCGGCGAGCCACTGCTCGCGCATCACACCTCTGTACGCTGCATGAACGCCGCGCCAGACAGCCACACGTGAGTCTCCAGCCATCCTTGCAGGTAGCCCGAGAACGTGGTGGCCACCTCGCACCGGAACACGGACATCGGTGCCCACGTGCGGCAGACGTTCAGTCAACTTCTGCCCGAGACGGGCGATGACGCCCGCCGCCGCAGCATGCACACCCCAGCCCCGTCGCGATGCGTACTTCACGGCACCGATGATCCACGTAGAGGCTGGGTCAATCCTAATCGGTTCAACGCCTGTGCGGAAGCATTTGGCCTCGAGCAGTTGCCGGCAATTCGCGTAGAGCAGCGCGGAAAGCATCCGCGCTCCCTTCGGGCTGAGCTGTGCCATCACAGCGCTTTTATCGCAACAAGGCGTCGCGGTGCGCTTCCGTTTGCACCTGGTTCCGGAACGTTTCGCTTCACGTCGCAGACCGTCGGTTACTCGTTTAAACGTAAGCGGTCTATCGACCACGCCCCTCTGAGGTTAGGGGTGTCAGGCAGCGCCCACGGCATGAGCGCCGCATAGTCATCAGCGGTTGCAGCAAGGGGCAACTTCCCGAACAGCGAGACGAGATAGCGGTATGGATCGATGCCATTCGCCTTGCAGGTTCATGCCGAGTCCCGAACTATGTCGAGTTGAAACACACGAGCGGTTGCTGAACGACATACAGTGTTTTTCCATTCGGCATAGTCTGGAGCTCTATCCCGCCAGGTGACGGGAAGGAGCAACAGACATGAGCATCGAATCGTACTATCACCGTCCTGCAATGTTGAGCCGCCTGCGAGAAGGGCCACTGGGTTGTTACATGGACCTGTTCGCCGAACAACTGAAATGCGAGGGACATTGCCAACAAGGGGCATGGCGCAATCTGCGCGTCGTCAGCGACTTCAGCCATTGGCTTGCTCGCCGACATCTTGATGTCGGCGATATCAGCGAACAAACCGTGGGCGCATACCAGTCGTTTCGGCGACGATACCGATGTCCAGCGATCTTTGATCGTCCTGCTCTGGATAGGTTGCTCCGCACGCTGCGTGACCTCGGTGCATGTCCGCCGCGGCCAATTACAGCGTCGGATTTCGCTGGGCAGATTGAGGAAGAATTCATACACCATCTACTGCAGGATCGCGGACTCGCAAAGGTATCAGTAGTTCGACATCTTCCCGTAGTCCGCATGTTCCTGCAGGAGCGGCGTATCGCCTGTGTTCGTGATATTAACAAGCTAACCGGCAAGGACATTCTCGATTTCGTCGAACATCATGTTCACGATCACACTCCGCGATCTGCACAGCTCATGTGCTGGACCCTTCGCTCATTTGCGCGATTCATGCGGTATCGAGACTACGTGACTTCTGACCTGGCGGCCGCAGTCCCGAGCATAAGACGATGGAAGCTTGCTTCACTTCCCAGCTATTTATTGCCAGATCAGATTCAATCGGTACTGCTCGAAGCCAGCAAACGTGGTACTTCCGTTGGTCGGAGGGACTACGCGATTCTTCTGCTATTGGCTCGTCTGGGCTTGCGCGCAAACGAGATCGTTTCTCTCGATCTCGGCGATATCGATTGGAGCGCCGGCACTCTCCTGGTTCACGGCAAAGGACGTCGGTGTGCTGAGTTGCCGTTACCTGCTGATGTCGGCGTCGCGCTGGCAAACTATCTCGAGCGGGGTCGTCCTCACTCGCGTAGCAGGCGGGTGTTCGTACGTCATCTAGCCCCCCACAGGGGATTCGCGTCATCATCGGCAGTGTTCTACATTGCGCGGTCAGCACTGGACCGCGTTGGAATCAATGCAGTCGCAACCAGGGGTGCCCATCTGTTCCGGCACAGTCTCGCGACCCAGTTGCTGAGGTCCGGCGCGTCGCTTACCCAGATCGGCCAGCTATTGCGTCATGAGAGTCCGGATACGACGAGAATTTACGCGAAGGTCGACATTGACGCGCTGCGTGCGCTTGGGCTGCCATGGCCGGGAGGTGTGCGATGAGTTCCATCCGGAAAGCCCTCTGCTGTTACGTCAACATGCGTCGCGGGTTCGGCCTCAAATTTGATAACCAGGAGAAGCGGCTGATCGACTTCGTTCGATTTATGGAACAGCGACGCGCAACAGTAGTCACGAATAGCCTTGCTCTCGGGTGGGTCATGCAGTGCGCTGACCATCGTCCAACGTGCGCTCTGCGGCTCGCCGATATTCGCGGATTCGCACGTTATCTGAGTATTTCAGAACCCGCTACCGAAGTACTCCCGGCGAGTCTTCTTCCCTGGCCGCGGCGCACCGCACCATATCTGTACACCAATGCCGAAATCGACAAGCTGATGTCGGCGGCACTGGATCTGCGGCCAGCGAATGGCTTGCGTCGCTGGACGTATCATTGTCTGTTCGGTTTGCTTGCTGTGACAGGAATGAGGATCAGCGAAGCGCTCGCGTTGCGTCGTGATGATGTTGATCTCAACACCGGCATTTTAGTTGTCCATGAGACCAAATTCGGTAAGTCACGTCTCGTGCCGGTTCACGCAACGACTCGAGCCTCGTTAGTCCGCTACGTCCAACAGCGCGATGCACACGTCTTTCCCGCACGATCTCCGTATTTCTTTGTCGCAGAACAGGGCGGCAAACTTCTTCACCAGCACGTGAATCAGGTGTTTCTCACGCTTTCCAGGCAGATCGGCCTGCGAGGGCCTGACGATCGTAGCGGACCTCGTATACACGACTTTCGACATAGCTTCGCAGTTCGCACCCTGCTGACCGGATATCGCAAAGGCCGTGACGCCAATCTGCTGCTGCCCGTGCTCTCGACGTATCTGGGGCATGCCTACGTACGGGATACCTACTGGTATCTGTCCGAGTGTCCGGAGCTTATGCGTTACGCCGCGAACAAACTCGAGCAACGGTGGAGGGTACCATCATGAGGCCTGATCCAGGCTTGGCGACGCTGATCGAGCGGTTCTTCACCGAGAGGCTGATACGTCAACGGCACGTTAGCCCCCACACGGTCGCATCATACCGGGACACATTCCGGCTTCTGTTTAGATTCGTGCAGAAGCGGCTGCACAAGTCCCCGGAGAAGCTCGAGCTTCCGGATCTTGATGCTGCGCTGATTAGCGCATTCCTCGACGACATGGAGGAATGCCGCGCCATCGGTGTCCGTACGCGCAATCTCCGCCTGACAGCTATCAGGTCATTCTTCCACTTTGTCGCGTTCGAAGAGCCGACCCACTCCCGGCTCATACAGCGGGTTCTCGCAATTCCTGGGAAGCGAGGCGCCAAAGGAATTGTGTCGTTCCTCAATCACGACGAAATCGATGCGCTCCTTGCCACCCCTGATCGCAGCACCTGGATCGGGCGCCGCGACTACACGCTACTGTTGCTGGCCGTCCAGACAGGATTGCGGCTCTCCGAACTGACTGCGCTCAATCGTGATGATGTTCATCTGGGGCGTGGAGCCCATGTACGATGCTTCGGAAAGGGACGTAAGGAGCGCTGTACGCCACTGACAGCACATGCGACCTTCACGCTGAAGGCGTGGTTGAAGGAACTACCCCGAAGTAACGAACCCGCTCTGTTTCCAAACGTACATGGTGGGCGTCTCAGTGCGGATGCTGTCCAATACCTGCTGCACAAATACGTCAGGCAGGCAAGCGCAGATTCTCCAACGCTGATGCGCAAGAGGGTATCGCCACACGTGTTGAGACACAGTGCGGCGATGGAGCTCCTGCAGGCAGGCGTGGATTGCTCCGTCATCGCTCTGTGGCTCGGGCATGAGTCCGTCGAGACAACCCAGATATATTTGCACGCGCATCTAGCCATGAAGGAAGCGGCGTTAGCGAAAGTGTCTACGCTTTGCAAGGGGCAGTCGATACGATACCGCGCGCAGGGTCGTTTGCTCACGTTCCTCGATTCGCTTTAATCACGGGCCCGGACTATGCCGAACGTGAATTGCTCGACGTCACACAGAACGATACGCTGCCGCCCATCAGCCATGGCGGCGACACTCAATTCGGCATAGTTCGGGACTCGGCATGAACCTGCCTATGCCGCATGCGGCATAGGCAGGTTTCAACCAGTGAGTAGAGATTGGCGCTCGCTTGTGCGCCTGCAACGGTGTCGGCGAACAGGCACCCCCGGTGTTTAGAGAAGCTTTTCCATAAGAGAAAGAACTGGTTATTTGCGGGCTCACTGCGCGCCGGCAAACGGGCTGCAGTCATCATGAGTCTGATCCGTTCTGCACAACTGAACGGGCACGATCCGCTCGTCTATCTGAGGGACGTGCTCACGCGCCTGCCAACACATCGCGCCGCTGTGATCGACGAGTTGCTGCCTCATCGATGGCAACCTGACGTAGCCGCGCTATAACTTCCGCTCGCGCCACGCAAGGTGCTTACACCGGTTGCTTACACCTTGCCGGAGCAGGTGCCGGAAGCGCTTAATCTAATCGACGACTTCATCGCAGAAGTGAAGCGGGTGAGGACGTCCCTGGAGCTGCTCGAAGCGTGGTCTCCGGACGACGACTACGGCGACGTCTGGGAGACATCATCTTCAACGGTTCGCCACGTCGGGTGGCGACCGGCCAACTCCAGTCATAGGATCGACCAAGGCCGCAGCCCTTCGTATGGCTCCTGCGTACTTGACAGCGGTCGGGCGTCAGTTTGTAACTTGGCGCGCTCCTGAAGGGTTACACGTCTGTGCGATAGTCTGCTCCTCAACATGTCCGAATTGCTGCCTCAACGCGAGTTTATTTATCTTTCCTGTTGGTGTTAAAGGCAGAGACTTCACAAATTTTACGTCATCCGGCAACCACCACTTGGCGACTTTGCCTGCAAAAAACTCCAGCACGTCTTCAACAGAAAGCGCGCTGCCTTCTTTCAGCACCGCTATCAAGATAGGACGTTCGTCCCACTTCAAATGCGCCCGGCCAATGCAGGCGACGGCCTCAATTTCCGGGTGGGATATTGCGATATTCTCCAAGGCGATGGATGAAATCCATTCGCCGCCCGATTTGATGACATCCTTGCTCCGATCAGTGATATGCAAGAAGCCATTCTCGTCTATAGTTGCCACGTCTCCTGTAGCGAACCATCCGCCACTGAGCGCTGAGGCAGACGCGCCGAAGTAGCGTTCGAGCACCCAATGTCCTCGCACAAGCAGTTCCCCACTCGTTCGCCCGTCCCGTGGAAGTTCCGCCCCGTCAGGTCCGACCGTTTTCAGTTCAATCCCCGGCACTGCTCGGCCCTGTTTGGACTCAGTCAGCAACCGTTCTTGAGGCGTTTTTTTGCTGCAGCCTCGTGAGGGCGTGCACACCGTACCTAACGGTGAAGTCTCCGTCATTCCCCAACCATGCACGGAGCGAATCCCGAAATTCTTGAAGCTTGCCGCGAGACTCGGAGGACAGGCGGCACCTCCGACGATCACCCGTTGAAGGGTGCTACATCGCTTTCCGGTGCGTGCAAGATGCTCCACGAAAGCAAGCCATACGGTCGGCACTCCAGCCGACATCGTGACGCCTTCCTCCGCGAACAGTGTGGAAAGTGATTCCCCATCCAGCTTGGCGCCGGGAAAGACAAGCTTCGCCCCCACCAGAGGAGCCGAAAAGGGCATTCCCCAAGCGTTAACATGGAACATCGGAACGACAGGCGCAAGGGTATCCGTGGTCGAAAGACACAACGCGTCGGGCAACGCGGAGGCGTACGCCATTAGCGTAAGCGACCGATGGGAATACAACACGCCTTTCGGATCGCCCGTAGTACCAGACGTGTAGCAGAGTATCGCCGCGCGTTCTTCATCGAAGCTTGGCCAGACGAAGTCCGGTGCTCGTTCCTCAATGAGTACCTCGTAGCTTTCAAGCGGTACCGGGAAATCGCGAGGCAGCGCGTCCTCGGAGCACAACATGACCCACTTCTCGACATTCGGGCACTGCGGCGCGATTTGTTCGATCAGCGCGGCGAACGTAGCGTCAAAGAAAACATACCGATCCTCGCCGTGATTAATGATGTACGCGATTTGCTCGGGAAACAGGCGAGGGTTGATCGTATGGCAGACAGCGCCAATGCCACTCACCCCATAGTAGAGTTCCATGTGCCGGTAGCCGTTCCACGCCAAGGTGCCGACACGATCACCAGATCCGATACCTCGATTGATCAAAGCCTGCGCTACCTGCTTACAGCGGACGTGACAGTCTTCGTAGTCATAGCGATGAACGTCGCCCTCTACTCGGCGGGACACAATCTCGACATCACCATAGTGCCTAGCAGCCGCCTGAATGATAGACGAGAGCAACATAGGAATGTGCATCATCTGGCCGAACAGTTCCATGGAATTTTACTCCTAACAGTGCAGTTTCCTGCTAACAGATTGATACGAGATCCCTCAAGAGGAGAGGCGGCGTACGATTTTGGGATCGCTGGTTTGCGAGACATACGAACCGGCGTGAATTGCACGGTGCGGTCTATCACTGCGTCGGTTGCGTAGCTAACCGAAGGCTCTCGCGAACGGACTTCACACCTTCGACGTTACTTGCCGCTTGGACCGCGAGAGGGATCTGACTGGCTTCCGGGACCACTCCCGACAGGATAATGTTGCCGTCAGAAGCCTTAACAAATATTCCCGTAGCGTCTAGTCCCTTGATGCGCGACAGCGCCTTCAAGACGCGTTTTGACAAGGCCCGGTTTGCGGCGCGTATGACCTTTGGTACCTTTGACGATGTCGGTGCCGACGCCACGTCATAGTTCGAATTGCCACTTGCCGGCTGTCCCGGTTGTGCGACCGCATTTAATGTGAAGAGCAGGCACACCAATGTGATGCCCCTCACTATAATCCGATGCATATCATGCTCCCATGAGTGTTTGTTAGATCGCTGGGGAAATCGACGGTGACTCCATGCGCCTGCCGGTGCGCCGTCCTTAGAATTTGGTTTGTAGCCCGACCGATACGCCGGTGATACCCGAACTCCCCGGGCTTCGGTTGAGAACAGCGATATTTGTTGGGTCCTTCTTGTACGCGCCCGAAAAATGATTCCGGTCCGCTTCCACGTAGACCTCGGTTCGCTTGGAAAGAAAATATTCGGCTATCACATACGCAGTCTGCTTGTGACCACTGGCGCCTTTAACATTGCCCAGGTTACTGGCGATGTCATCGTAGTAGGCAGCAGTCACCGCAAATGCCGGCGTAACTTGCCAGACGACGCCGCCCTGCGGCACATCATCACGTCGCTGAGAAGGAGCTTTCGTCGATCCACTCACGGTTAATACCAGATAGCTGAGGTAGGCGCGAACGGGTCCAATCTGCCACACGCCGCCGGCGTAATAGTTCTGTGCCATCTGGCTTGCATCCGCATTATAGGTACGTTGATATGCAATACCGCCTCTTAGCGGTCCCGTATCGTAGCTAACGGCCGCCGAATAGTTGGATCCTGCTCGCTGGTTCCCGGCGACACCACCGAATGAATAGCTTGCACTAAGCTTCGCTCCGGCGAGGCCGTTTGTGTACTTCACGGAATTGTTGAAGCGGCTATCCAAAGTGAAAAAATTCACACCGAGAAGACCGCTCGGAGTGATCGCCGGATCTGCGCCCCCAATCTGTGACGGATCCAGAGAAATACCCAAATCCTCAAAGGAACTGAACTGGCGTCCCATCGTCAGACGACCATAAGTCCCATCGAATCCGACATATGCCTGACGGGACCAAAGGACGTTATTTGTGGCCAAGGTGCCATTTGAGGAGTTGAAGCCGTTTTCCAGACGGAAAATAACTTTCACACCGCCGCCGATGTCCTCGGAACCGGTCAGACCGAATCGATTCGGCGCGATGATATTGGAATATTCGACTGTCGAGCCTCCCTTCGTTCCATTAACCCATCTGACGCCTCCGCCAACAATACCGTAGAGGCTCACGCTTGACTGTGCGTGCGCAAGATTGAATGTCGAGGAAAGCAGGATTGCGGCAAGCTGACCTTTATTCATTCGTAGACCTATATAAATAATCGAATTGTGACGGCCTAAACGTTACCGACGATCGCGTTTGCTCCGCATGGAGCCGACAACGCGAGTCATAGGAAACGATCTCCAAAGGCAAGGCGTCTGTCTCCTTGACGCCACAACATCTCCGCCGCGATGCCGCCGCACCAGTTTCAGCTTTGCGGCAAATGGCGGACAAAACTGGCGCTACGACCGCAGCCTATCGCTTGCGGTTGAGCACCGAAAATCATCATTTCAAGGCGCGGAACACATAGGGTGCACCGTCAGACTCAGAGATGGCAGCGGCGGCGGCAGCGCTATAGACCTGCACGTCCAACAGTCGCCGTAAGGGTCTTGCTCTGCCTCGCTGCCATGCTGAGCGCGAAAGAGAAGGGGACTTTCACAATTTTTGGCTCAGGTACTAGAAATTCCTTTGCCATGTGTCCATGCGCAATTTAGTCATCCCGGTTCGATTCGATCATGGTTGCCCCGTTATTTGCTCGAAGGTCTTGTTGCGTGTTCGCGGGCCGGCCAGTCCGATGGTGAGCACCGCGATGAGCATGCAACCGCTGATCGTGAGGAACACTGTCGCCACGCCGCCGCGCGTCAAAGCGAAGGCTACGATGTATCCGCTGATCGCCGCCGACAATCTCGTAAATGAGTACACGAAGCCAACTGCGCGGGCCCTTATCGACGTTGGAAAGATCTCGCTTTGGTATGCATGACCGTGAAAGCTCAAGGCTGCATTCGCGAACGTCAAACCGATGCCCGCGCTGATCCAGCCGATGGCAGAGACCGAGTGTGCAAAGATGAGACCCAATACAATCGCAACCAGGCCGATAACGATGATTTGGTGCTTGCGTTCGAATCGATCTGCCAGCAACGCGACCAATATGGGCCCCAAGGGCGCTGCAAGACTCACGCCGAAGGTATAGAACAAGCTGTGCTTCAGCGGCACACCCTGTGCCTCCAGCAGGGTGGGGATCCAGTTGCTGAATCCGTAGTAGGCAATGTTCTGAAAGACGAAGTAGACGATCATCATCAACATCGCATTCCGCACGTAGCGATGCGAAGCGCGGTGCGCCGTACGAAGGTTGGTCGGCACTGGCGCAAGCGGCGCGGGCTGGCTTCTAGCCTGCCCTCCACCGTCAAAGGCATCGAGGATGGCGTGTGCCTCCTCCCGATGCCCTTGGGAAGCAAGCCAGCGCGGGGACTCCGGCAGGTTTCGGCGAAATATCCAGAATATCGCTGCGCCCGCTGCTGGAAGGAAGGTCAACCACCTCCAGCCTGTGATGTCGAATAGCGAGCGCGGGATCAGGAAGGCCGCCAGCAGGGCTGCGATGGGGATTGCAGAATACTCTATGGATTTACACATGCCGAATGCCTTTCCCCGGAGGTGCTTGGGCATGATTTCCACAATGAAGCAGTCGATCGCAACGGACTCGGCACCAAGTCCGACCCCCGCCAGAAATCGCCAGAAGCAGACCCAGATCGAATCGTTTTGCAATCCCATGACCGACGTCGAAAGAGCGTAGAAGACCAGCGCATAGCCGAACACGGCCTTGCGACCGAACCGGTCTCCGAATCCTGCAAAGGCGATTACGCCGACATACAGCCCAAGGAAGGTCGCTGCTATGAAGGTTGCCTGATCGGAAAATCCGAACAGGCCAGCATCACCGGTCTTGAAAATGCCGGCTGCCACAAGCCCGGGCGAAAGCGGGGCCG
The DNA here is from genome assembly GCF_020177535.1 of Paraburkholderia sp. XV. NCBI lineage: Bacteria > Pseudomonadati > Pseudomonadota > Betaproteobacteria > Burkholderiales > Burkholderiaceae > Paraburkholderia > Paraburkholderia sp. XV. The sequence continues at coordinate 52,180 of NZ_JAGUUD010000045.1, forward strand.
TCAATGCAAGGTCATAAACCTCGAAGAAGCCGCCCACGGCGATCAGCGCGACCCACCCCCAAAGGCGCATTGACCCCTTCAATGCATCAATGCGCGCACCAATCTGCGCTACTGCGGTGGCATGGTCGGGATCGTTGCGAGTGGACGCGCGACTTTCCCTAGCCCTGGCGGCTGTCAATATTTTGTCCATGTTGTCTCCTCCTGAGTCGACCTGTCAGTCGATGCAGACGCTTAATAGCGGAATGAACTGCTGCCCTCCGTGCAGATCGGATGCTCCCAGTGCACCTTGTGTCGTTGGATGCGGGATGCTGAACTTGAACGCACGAGCGCTGTCGCATTCGAAGAACCGGACCTTGTCGGGCGTAGTGCGATATAGGCGCGAAAACATCCCCACGTTGAGTGCCCCGGAGCGCTTGACGCGCTGGTAGCTGTCGTCGTCGCCGAACAGAATGTCAAAGGTCAAAACAAAAGGGCCAGCGTTTTTGCTGCGGACCATCGCCGCAATGTCAGAGAGTTGCATCCTTGGCTTCCTGGATATGCGTGATGACGGTCCGAAACATTGATACTGGCGAATCCGGCAGCACGACGTGATTCATGTTGAAGGCATACACCGGTCCGCGTTCAATGTGCGCCGGGTTGTGCAGGCAAGCGAAGCCCGTGATTGATCCTTTCCACTTGGTCGTGGGCTGGTGCAACAACGGTTGCCGTGTCAATTGCACCAGGGCGCTGGCGGTCTGCTGGTCCGCAGCGGTTGCTTCGACAACGAGCCCGATCTCGTGCGGGATTCGTGCGCGATCTGGCTCGAGCGCCCCCATTACGCCGTCGCGGCCGTATGCGTGGTAGTCGATCCTGGCGCCCATCGCTTCCAATGATTTACCGAATACCTTTTCCACCGACAGCTCGACACGCTGGCTCACTTTGCCGAGCCAGTCGTCAAATTCCCCCAGGATAAAGGGATCGCGGATGCCGCCTACCATGATGCTTTGATACCCCACAAGTTCGGCGCCCTCTAGTTTGATGGTGGTCTGCTCGGCTGGCCTGAACTTGCTTCCCCGTATCCGCACGCTTGTCGCGTCGATCTGTTCGTAAACGGCCTCGCTAATATCCAGTACGCCGGAGGCCTCAGTGAAGCGAAACGGATCGGCATTCTCGTAGAGACTATGCGCGGCGACGGATTGTGTCGTGCAACGCAAACCTGGGCCGATCGGCTGGATCACCACTTCGTCGGGCCGCACATAGCCGACGATCATGCCGTGTGCGGGCCTTTCGCAAACCGAGGGGCCGCATTCGACGACCTTGCCCGCGTGCCAGGCCAGCCCATGCGGCAGCCCCATCTGGATCGGCATAGCCGCATAGAGCGCCGGATCGCTGCAGCGCCCAGCCACAACGAGGTCAACGCCGGCGGCGAGCGCGGCTTGCAACGGCTCGACGCCCATCATGCCGACTATGCGCTCGCTGCGCCGGATCGTCGTTTCATCGAGATGGGGAGCCGGGTTGAGTGCGCGGATGCGCCCCTGCGCGAGTTTTTCCACCAGAGAGTCCTTCGACTGCTCCGAGCGAATCTCGGCTACCCTGAGCTCCAGCCCTTCGGACGCTGCGACCTCACGCACGATATCCATGAACCAGTCAACGTGCACGTCTGCGCCGCCCGTACCCACCGAGCCAATCAGCAGTGGAACCTTCGCGGGCATGGTGTTTCGTAGCAGGGTGGTGAGGTCTCGCAAGATCGCTTCACGTGGAAAGGCGCACACTCCCATTCCCAATGCAAACGGTCCCGCGTCCGTGGTGCCGGCGTCGGCAGCAACGAAATGTGGCTCGCATGCCATCGCCTTGCGCAAGCTGTCTTCGGGGACGCCGATGCCGAGCATCCCGCTCGCGGCAATAAACCTGCATTCCTTCATGTTGTCTCCATCCGGGCGAATAATGGCCCGGTAGGAAGTAGTGTCGACCTGTGTTGCTTCGTCAGTCAATCTCGATAATAATCGTCGATATATCGACTGCAAACTTTACCTCATGGCAAGCGTCCCTCCCGTACCGCTCGGCTCCAGCGATGGCCTCTACATGACGGCCGAGGAAGCCGCAAGCGCGCTGAATGTCAGCGTGCCCACGCTCTACACGTATGTCAGCCGCAAGAACATCCGCGCGCACAAGATTCGCGGCAGCCGTGTCAGCCGGTACCTGCGCTCGGATATTGAACAGATCAGGTCGGGGATTGCGCCTGCCTCGGCGCGCGACACCGCACCGGGTCTCACGGGTTCGTCGGCTATCACCCTGATGACGGAGGCCGGCTCCTTTTATCGCGGTGTGAGTGCCATCGATCTGGCGGAGCAGGCCACCCTGGAGGATGTTGCCCGGCTGCTGTGGGATGCTGGCGACTTTAATCCATTCGATGGTCCTCCAACCTCGCTTCCTCCGAACAGTGATGCCTTGCTCAAAGCCTGTACGGGCTATGCCGCGCTGGATCGCGCCATCATGCTGCTTCCCGCCGTCGAGGGAGCCAATCCTCGCGCGCATGACCTCGGCAAGCGTAGCTTTCTTCGATCCGGGGCAGACATCTTGCGCTGGTTCGCCGCCTGGATGCTGGGCCAATCAGCTCCCGCCGCGCTAGTGCCACTTCACCGCTATATCGGCGCGACAACCAGATGCGGATCGAAACTCGAAGACGCGGTACGCAGGGTGCTCGTTCTTTCGGCTGACCAGGCGCTGCATCCGGCAACTTACGTCGCTCGTGCGGCTGCCAGTACCGGCGCAACGCCCTATCGGTGCGTGATTGCTGGCCTGTCGGCTGCTACGGGTAAACGCTTGCCGGCCGTTCGCGTCGGTGCGTTTTCGCGCTTCCTGGCCGAAATCGACAACGCCCAGGATTCGACCGAGCCGATCAGGATTCGCATGCGGGAGAGCGAAGACATTCCTGGGTTCGGCTACTCGCCATTCAATGCTCCAGATCCACGTTCGGCGGCCTTGTGGGCCTCGTTGCGTGTTCTGTTGGCTACAGACCGGAACTTTGCACGCTTCGAGCGCGCTATCAACCTCGCCATTGATCTTACGGGCCAGCTACCGGATTTTGCCCTGCTGGCTGCCTATGTGAACCACCGCATCGGCGCCGAGCAGGACGCGAATCTCGTGCGGCTGGGGCGGATTGCCGGTTGGGTGGCACATGCGTGGGAGCAGCAAAACGAGATGCCCCTGGTACGATGGAAGGTCAATTACAACGGTGTTCTGCCGGGCTGATTAATATATCGATACGAACAATCGATATTGACACATTCCTTTCCGGAACTGTATGTTCAGCGAAAACCTGGTGTTCAAGGAGACAGCGTGAACAAGCGGTGGGTACATCGGCCGGAGGGGTCGAACTGGGGTGATTTCGGTGACGGGGATCAGATCGGCAGGCTGAATCTCCTGACACCAGAAAAGGTCAAACAGGGTCTCGCAGAGGCACGAGAAGGCATCACGTTTTGCTTGAGCCTGCCGCTTGACTATCCCGGGGGCGACGTCGCCAATCCCCGGCGACACCCGCCCCGGCTGTTCGGCGCAATGCATGGCGGCCAGTGCTTTCACAACCACGCGCGACTTGTGCCGGGCACTGGGCGGCGGTCGGTTGTCTGCGACGACGCTGTGCTCCTCTCCACCCAATACTCGACCCAGTGGGACAGCCTTGCACACGTTGGCACCGAGTTTGACGCGGATGGTGACGGCGTTGCCGAGGTCGTCTACTACAACGGATGGCGCGGTGGCGAACATATTGTGACGCCCCCGGCGCGAGAGGGCGTTGAGGAATGGGCCCGCCATGAAGGCGTCAGCGCCGGCCCGCTAGGTATCGACGCCATGGCTGCTACATGCGTGCAAGGGCGCGGCGTGATAGTCGACCTGTTCGAGCGTTTTGGCCGCGAGCACCATCGCGTCGGCTACGACGAACTCATGAGAATCTTCGATGACGACGCAGTGGAGATCGAATCCGGAGACATGCTGTGTTTATGCACGGGCTTTGACGAATTGCTGCTTGAGATGAACCGGGCACCAGATCCCTGGCGACTGCACAACAGCTGCGCAGGGCTCGATGGATCCGACTCCCGATTGCTGCAATGGATCACTGACTCCGGTGTCGCAGCCCTCATTTCGGACAATCGTGCTGTTGAGATCCTGCCGCCACCACCGGGTGCTGCGAGCACTATCCACGAACATTGCCTTTTCAAGTTGGGGGTGCCGCTCGGAGAGCAATGGTTGCTCTCGCCCCTGAACCGGTGGATGCGCGAGCATGGTCGCAACAGGTTCCTGCTTACAGCTCCGCCGCTGCGGTTGCCCGGGGCAGCTGGTTCACCAGTCACACCGGTCGCAACAGTCTAGAGCCTATGAGCTCACCCGCAGGTCTGTTGTTCGGCAGCAGGCCTGCCGGTTTGTTTGCGCGTACTCATTGCGCGACAGGATAATGGCAGGCCTAACTTGATGAATCGCTTCCGGGATTTGTAGTTCGGTCATTCGTGACAGCTTCGGGACGTTCCGGCATCGCATATGATTTGCCTTGGGCTGGGGACCCCTCTGTCCGACTGAATACCATAGTTGCGAAAGGAGAGCATGTGTGGTCATGCCCCAAACGTCGGCGCAGCACCTGACGCTGCACGTCTTCGAACAGGATGGAGGATGGCATTGGGGCATCGTTATGCCGCGCCTCGCAGGCACCGGTTTCAAGGTCCTCGCATACAGCAAATTAAGGTTCGCTAAGGAGGTTGATGCACGTCACGATGGCAATCGTGCATTCGACGCTCTCGCTCAAGATCAGTTTGTCCAATGCGGGTCCTGATGCAGGACAAGTTTCCCAGATCGAGGCACACCAACCATTCACCCGACGCAACGCAGGGAGAAGGCCAGGTCTTTCTTGCTTCCGGTACCCGCCTGAAGAGATCATGAGGTGAGCATGAACACTGAAACAAGATCGTTACGTATGCTCGTTGAGCGATGGCTCGCGCCAACCGCGGCGACACCGCTACAGGTTACTCGATTCGGGCGCACGGCCAGCGGCGTACGATTCGTCGAAGTGCACCGACCATCGAACCCCTTGACGATTGCTTTCTTTTTCCACCACGAAACCGGTGACTGGCGCGTGTTTCCGCCGAGGACTGGCCCGGCAGGTAATGCGAGAGTCCGACTGCAAAGTGTCGCACCGATCACAAAGCATGGAACTCTCTGACGTGCTGGCAATAGCGCCCATACACGATTACCGAGCACTCCACGAGGACCAATGGGCGCTGATTGCGGCGTTGGTTTGAGGCATGTGTGCCCAATTGCATCGAATGTAGCAGAGACAAGTCGGTCATGACGTCGCATGCATGAGCGGCGGATAAACATGATTTGAGCCTTGCTGAAAATCGATATTGCTATTTCCGTATTTGATATCGTGGCCGTGAGTGTGTGGATTGCCGAACGTCTCGCTGAGATGGGGCAACTTCCATCGCAGCAATCTTCGCAACGCCCACGCGATCGTTTGCTATCCGATGCCGTCCGTCATACGGGGAGCACTCTGCCGATAGGGATTTGAAGCCAGCACTTCCGTCGTTTCCAATATAGGCGCGTTCCAAGTGCGCACGGCCTCCGCAGTTCGTCGAGGAAGCCGGCGCGGTTCGTCGCACTCCATTTCTGGCCCGCCACCACCAGCTAGCCGGCGACTATGAACAAGCGACGGCGCGTCGCCGCAGTTTTGATGACCGAATTGGCTCAAGCGAGCCATCCAATCCTCTGTGCCTGACGAAGCGAGCCTCGCACGACCATGCGATGGAACGGCGCAGTCAACCCGCGATATAAGCGCGGCCGAGCAGGTGATAGTAGAAGACGAGCGTGGTCACGGTCACTCGGCGAGGGCGTGCGCCGGATTGGGGGCTGCACGAATACCGACACGCGGAAATTCACATGCATGTCGTCCTCCCCCGAGCACGATCTCGTTCGGATACCGTCTGAACACCCGAAACATGTTCACCCTGTCGCCGCCTGCGACCCAGAAATCCGCGGCGCGCTTCAGGCCAAACGGCCGTACGAGCCAATCACGCAATTTCAGCAGCGCCGCAATCCATTCGGGCGGATGGTCGAAGATGCGCCGGGCCATACGCTCCGCGTCCTGGGACGCGGCGTCAGGCAGATCGATCGAAAATGCGTCGGCGAAATCGGCTCGGCCATAGAAGGACGTCAGTTGTGAGGCGACCGGCAAGCCGGCCTGTTCGATCTTCGCTTCCGTGTGCATACGCGATTAGCGAAAGGACATTCGGCCAGCTTCATGAGATCGGATTAGCGAAATCCCACCTACCCTCGACCGCGGGCAGAGGCGCAACATATACCCAGACATTCGTTTTCACTCGCGATGCACGAGGGCAGGGTCCGCCTCACCGTCCCTCAGCCAGGAGCACTGCATCCGCGCCAGCGGGAATACGCAAGGGGCTTGACGGATCGTTCACTGCGCGCCACACCGCTTCGGCCACGTCGCTCGCATGCGTGACCGGTCCAGGCTGACTCAGTCGCGCCATGAACCCCTGCACGAGCCCGGTATAGGCCGCGTGATCGAGACCGTGCATGTGGGGACGTCCGTTTTCCGCGAAGCGCGTATCGGGTGCCCGCCCGGGCAGGACGAGATGCGCGCGCACGCCGAACGCGCCGAGTTCGAGCGCCATCGATTCGGTGAACGCGTTGACCGCCGCCTTGCTCGCCATATATGCGGCAATCAGTGGGATCGCTTGCAACGTCACGCTCGACGTAACGTTCACGACGACGCCGGTCTTGCGCTGTCTGAACTGCGGCAGGAACGCCTGTGTCACGGCCATCGTGCCGAACGCGTTGGTTTCGAAGACTTCGCGTATCGTCGGCATCGGCGTGACCTCGAAAGGCGCCGCGGCGCCAATGCCCGCGTTGTTGACAAGCGCGTCGATCGATCCAGCAGCGTCGAGCGCTTGCTGGATACTCTGCGGGTTAGTCACGTCCAGCGCGAGCACACGCAGATTTTCGTGGGCGGGCAGAATATCTTCCCGAGGCGTACGCATCGTTGCCAGAACCTTCCAGTCGCGCTCGAGGAAGTACCTGGCGGTTTCGAGGCCGAAGCCGGACGAACATCCGGTGATCAGAACGGTTTTCATGGGACTCCCGGGAGTGGTTGACAAGGCTAAGACGATAGACTGCCGCAGCCGGACTTTCTATAATTGCGCGTCCTGAATTAATTAGCGGGAGTCCTGGCATGATCGATCCGCTCGCGGACGTTGTTACGCTGCTGCAGCCGGGCGCCCGACACTCGAAGCTCGTCGTCGGGGCCGGTCCGTGGCATATCCACCGTTCGGACGCGGGGCAGCCCTTTTATTGCGTCGTTCTCGAGGGAGCGTGCCGGATCGCCGTTGACGGAAGCCGGGCGATCGAACTGGGCTCGGGGGATTTCATTCTCGTCCCGGACGCGTACGCTGTTTCACTGTCCAGTATCGTGCCGGTGCCGCGCGGCACCCCCGAGGCGATGCCGGTTGCGTTGGGCGCAGGCGAATTCCGGCTCGGCGATCAGTCAGGGCCGCCCGATGTGAGCATGCTCGCGGGTCATTGCAGCTTCGGCTCGCCCGACGCCGGCCTGTTGGTGTCGTTGCTGCCGCGCGTTGTCCATGTCCGGGGCGAGCCGCAATTCGCCACCCTCGTCCAGTTGATCAGAAACGAGTTTCGCGACCGCCGTCCGGCACGCGAAGTAATCCTCGCCCATCTTGTCGAAGTTCTCCTCATCGATGCGCTGCGCTCCACGGCGGGGACGCCGGCATCGCCCGGCCTCGTGCGGGGGCTGGCCGACGAGCGCCTCGCCGTGACGCTACGGCGCATGCATGAAAGCCCGGCCAGGGCGTGGACGGTCGCCGGGCTAGCCAAAGAGGCGGCACTCTCGCGCTCGGTGTTTTTCGAGCGTTTCAACCGTACGGTGGGGCTCGCGCCGATGGCCTATTTGCTGAACTGGCGGATGGCGCTGGCGAAGAACATGCTCAGGCGGACCGACCGCGGGATCGCCGAGATTGCCGAGTGCGTTGGCTATGGATCGGCGAGTGCGTTCAGCGTCGCGTTCACCCGTCATGTCGGGCTACCGCCGGCACGCTTTGCGCGTGAGCAGACGCGTATGGCGCCGTAACCGCCTCGTTCACCTGCTCGAAATGGATCGTCGGTGGTCAGGTTTCCGCGCACACCAACACAAGAACGGTCGATGCGCATCGAGCCCACCAGATGCAGAAGATCAATGCGGCTTCAGTCGTCGGCCTTGTTGCACGGTTTGACGACCGGACGTGAGCTGGTTCGGCGTTCGAGCGAATGCCGCATCGGGCCCACTTTCGCCGCCGCTGGTTTGCTGGCGACCGTACTGTCGCGGAGCGCACTTCATGATCCGTTTGAAGGCCGCGCTGAAGGACTTTTCCGATTCATACCCGAGCGCGAGGCCGATTTCAGCGACCGAGTCGCGCGAGTGCGCCAGCCTCGCAGCGGCGAGGTTCATACGCCAACGCGTC